>CAMODY010000073.1 GCA_946611595.1 uncultured Clostridia bacterium
AAAGAGTTCAAAGCGGATACGGTTCTTCATGCAATGGGAATACGACCGAACTTTGAACTGGTGGATGAACTTCGTCATTCCTGCGCTGAGACGAGTGTTGCAATCGTCGGTGACTGCAATAATAAAGCGGGAACGATTTCAGAGGCAGTAAATCAGGCATTCCAGGCCTGCCTGCATATCTAAATAAACGCATATAATAAAAGGCAACTATGTCCACATAAAGGGACATAGTTGCCGGGAATCCCCACTTAAGATACAGGAGTCAATTTTTGACGTTCCTGTTTTTTTTACCAACGGGTTCCTATTTCCATTGCTGCCTGATATCCCAGGCGGTTTGCTTCATAAATATTCTTCGCGGCTAGACAGTCACCGATCTGGTAGAACAAAGGAGCAGCCTGCGCAAATGCAGCAGCTTCTTTTTGGCGTCCTTTCATGCCGGCTGCAATAATGACATGGTCTGCCGGGAAGAAGACTTCGCCTTCCGGGCCTTCACAGGCCACACCGTTACTTTCAATCCGAAGTGCTTTTGTGGAGGTGTGGGTAACAAGCTTGATCCGGTTGATCTCCACAAGAACACCCATTTCGTGAACAGTGTTTCCGCTGCAGTTTAGTTTGTCCGCCATTTCTACAACTTCCACATCTTTTCCCAGATTCTTAAGATAAATGCCAAGTTCAACACCAACGAGGCCGCCGCCGAGGATAATGTTTTTTCCCGTAAGCGCTTCTGTGTTGACATAGGCGTCTTCTGCGGAAAGAACATTGGCTCCGTCAACGCCTGGAATCGGAGGTACCACTGGAGCCGATCCGATAGCAGCGATGATGACGTCCGGCTTCATTTCTTCCGCCTGCTCCGGTGTCAATTCTGTATTTAAAAGAACTTTGACACCTGCTTCTTTTACGCGGCGGATCTGGTTTTCAATATATTCGTGCAGATGAACCTTAAACGGCACGTTTGCTTCGCAGAGCAGGATTCCGCCTAAGCGCTCGCTCTTTTCTGCAAGCGTTACGCTGTGTCCGCGCTTTGCTGCTGTCAGGGCTGCCTGCATTCCGGCGATGCCTCCACCGAGAACTAACACATTTTTCGGATGCGCAACCTTTAAAGGCTCCGTTGCATATTCGTGTTCGCGGCCGATCTCAGGATTAATTGCGCATTTATACTGGCCGGTTGCCATAACATTGGAGAAACAAAAACTGCACCGCAGACATTTGTTAATATCATGTTCATTTCCGGTCCGGGCTTTTATCGGAAGGTCCGGATCCGCGATCAGACCACGAGCCACATTTACGATATCCGCTTTTCCACTTGCGATGATTTCTTCCATCAGAGCAGGATCGGACAGCGCTCCGACTGTACCGACTTTACTGTATTTAATATGCGGTTTGATGGCAGCTGCATACTTTACATTCACCCCGTCTTCCAGGAACATGCTCGGAGAGGTAACTGTAAATGCTTCGTCGAATGTTGCATGTCCCACGGAAACATGGATGATGTCCGGATAACCGTCGATCGATTTTGCAATCTCAATTCCGGTTTCAACTCCATATCCATCCTCAACACCTTCGCCGCCTGATATCCTCAGTTCGATGACAAGTCCTGGTACCTGCTCGCGGATTCCTTTACAGATCTCGCGAACGATGCGAGCGCGGTTTTCCTGACTTCCGCCCCAACGGTCTGTACGTGTGTTGAACAGAGGGGAGAGGAACTCATTTAAAAGCCAGCCATGTCCGCCGTGAATCGTAACCATACCGAAGCCGCAGGCTTTTGCCCACTTTGCGTGTTCGATAAAAGCGTTGATCGTCGATACGATCTGTTCTTCTGTCATAGGCAGAACGTGGATTCCCCCATATTCACCTTCAACCGGTCCGTAGATTGGATTTCCGGCAACTGCGGACTGAACGGAAAAGGCTCCGCTATGCTGCAGCTCAACAGAAGGAACTGCGCCATGACGGCTGATAGCATTTGTGTAATAGTTGAACCAGGAGATTGCGCGATGGTTATTTAAAAGAACGCGGTTATCACCAAAGTTCATGCCGGATACCGGATCAACGCTGCGAACTCCCATGCAGGTCGTTGCTGCGCCGCCGATTGCTTTTCTCTCATAAAAGACCGTGATTTCCGGTGTCGGAAGCTGATCGGAATCCAGATACGAAGATCCTTGAGGAGAAGCAAAGATGCGGTTTCTAAAAACCGTATTTCCAATGATCAAGGGTTCAAAAAGATGTGGAAATTTTAAAACACTCATAACAAAACTCCTAATGAATTGTGACTGGAAGATCATACTCTTCCATAATGGTTTTCAGTTTTTGCATATATTCCTCGGATGGAGGTGTTGCCTCCATAGCCGGTTCATCACTGATTCTGAGATACTTCATGGTTCCGAGATTGTGATAGGGGAGAAGCTGGATAACTGTTACTGCGTCCCCAAGCTCTTTGCAGAACTGTGCAGTTTTTCTTATGTTCTCCTCATCGTCGTTGAATAACGGAATGACTGGAATGCGGATCTGCAGTTTTCCGCCGGCATCCGCAATTCTTTTTGCATTGCTTAAGATAAGTTCGTTCGGAACGCCCACGGTTTTCTCGTGCTTTTGGCTGTCCATGTGTTTGAGGTCGTAAAGGAAGAGATCTGTGTATGGAAGGACCGCTTCAATTGTTTCCCATTTTGCAAAGCCTGTCGTATCGACTGCGGTATGAATTCCTTCTTCTTTGAGACGGATTAGCACGTTCAAGGTGAATTCCGGCTGGCTTAAACATTCACCTCCGGAGATCGTGACGCCGCCACCGGAGGTTTCATAGAAACTGCGGTCTTTTAGCAGACGCTGAATTAACTCCTCAACACTGTAGTCTTTTCCGGTGATATATAATGCTTCTGCATAGCATGCATCGGCACATTTGCCGCAGTTATCGCAAAGATCACGTTTTACATGTACAAGTTGAATTTCTTTTTGCGTCTTAATATCTGTTCGCGTCGTTCCGTATTCGAGCGCGTTTTTATCACATGCTTTCAGGCAGCGTTCTTTGCAGGCCTCTGTTCCAAGGCAACGTATGGACATCCAGCTCAGCTGTTTATAAAACTGCTGGGATTCCGGACTGTGGCACCAGGGACAGCGAAGCGGACAGCCTTTTAAAAAGGCTGTTGTGCGGATTCCCGGACCATCCTGAACGGAAAAACCCTGAATATCATATAATCTTCCGGTGATGACGTTTTCTCCCATAAATTCACCCTATTCCTTTACTTGCGAAGTGGAAGTTCTTTGCCTGTCTCAAGTCCCCAAAGCTCAAACAGACGATTGTAGAAATTCGGACGTGCAAAATCGAATTCCATGATCGGCTGCATGCTGTGGTAAGAGCCGAAGGTCTTTTCCATTTGAAGGAGACCTGCGTGAAGCTCATCGAGCTTGCTAAACGGAAGTCCGAAGATCATTTCATTGTCTGTTGCAAGGGCACGCTCCTGTTCGCCCGGATCCGGGACGGCAACGGTATATTCTCCCGTTATCATCGATTTCACAATGGTATAAACACAGGAATCAAGTGCTTCAAACTGAACGTCCAGCATCTTTCCTGTCTGGTTCTTGATCGCCATAAATAAAGAGCGAAGCTGGAAGTTGTTGTTGCAGTTGATCAATATCACATCAGGTTCAAAATCGGCGGCAGCGGCTGGTCCTACGACCGTGCCGGTATATTTACCTTCAGGGAGCATAGGAAACTCTGCGAAAAAGGCAGGAGCTTTTTCGGCATCCTGAATTCCGAGGAAAGGAAGCAGGGCCTCAAAAGCAGGTGATTCCGGGCTGCAGTCCACCATACCGAATCCGACAAGCGTGGCCCAGCACCAATGCTCCTTTTTGCCCATATAGATGGTCTGGCCTTGACGCTTTGTCAATGCCTGAGCCTGACAAAAGGACATGTGACCGAATGCTTCGCCGGCCTTGATTGCGGAAAGCGGAATTTCATCTTCTCCGGTCAGCATTTTTACTGCCTGCGGCTTAAGTTCCAGACTAAGCCAGTTGATAATATCTTTTACCTTCTCATTCCAAGCACTCATAAGTTCCTCCTTTAGTTGTTATGTCCAGAATAAAGAACATGATTTATTCCATGTCGTGCAGAATTGATTTCTTCCTCCACTTTCCCGAACGGTAGCGTATATAGGCAACAAGGAAGCCAAAGCACCAACCAACAAGATTAGACCACCAGATCATGCTTTCGGTCTTTGTAATAGCCACGGAAATATATGCAAAGGCAACTCTGAATGCAAAATTTACCAGGGTTGCGATCATGGCCATTGTGGCATCTCCTGCTCCTCGCAGAAGTCCGGTGGTAATATATAGAAGTCCTAAAATAAAGTAGAAGCTGCCAACGATACGAAGGTACTCACTGCCTATACGTATTGCATTTGCGCTTGAGCTGGCATCCAGGAACAGATTGATAAAGAAGTTTCCAAAGAAAAACAGAAGGACGCCCATAAAAATACAGATTCCGAGGTTCAGAAAGATTGAAACATGATATCCCATAGGAACCCGTTCATACTTACCTGCGCCTATGTTCTGTGCTGCAAATGTCGAAACAGCATTTCCAATCTGGATCAGAGGCACGATTGCGATTCCGTCAATTCGCATACCCGAAGCATAGGCTGCCATTACATCTGTTCCGAAACTGTTGATCAGGGACTGCATTGCAACAAAACCCAATGAAATTACGGAAGACGTGATCATGGAAGGAATTGCAACTTTCGCAATGGTCTTCAGCATGGCAGGATTAAACAACTGCGGTTTTTCCCGCGTTGGAAAGTTTTTCCGCAGGTAAACGAGCAGGGAGACAAATGCGATAATAGCCGCAAAATACTGCGAAATCGTTGTTGCAAGAGCCGCACCTGCAACACCCATATGGAATTGCAGGATAAACAGAAGATCCAATCCGATATTCATAACGGATGAGATTAATAAGAAAACAAGAGGCATCCGGCTTTTACCAAGCGCATTGAAACCGGAGTTAGCTACATTGTAAAAGAAAAGACCCGGAAAGCCGGCAGCATAAATATAATAATAGGCCTTTGCATCTGAAACGATATGCTTAGGAATTCCGGTAAGTGTGACAACAGCATTGCCTGATGCGATTCCGATGGCCAAAGCGAGAATACTCAGTCCGATAAATGTCATAAAGGCAGTGTTGAAAGCTGTTTTCATGCGTGTATGGTTTCCGGAACCATACAGCTGGGAGATGATCACAGAGACACCAATTGCAAATCCGTTAGCAATAGAAACAAAGACCATCACTATTGAAGCGGTGCTCCCGACTGCTGCTAATGCATCTTGCCCCAGTGTTCTTCCTACAATTATAGAGTCTGCAAGGGAATAAAACTGCTGAAACAGATGTCCGAATATCATCGGCAGGGCGAATGCGATCAATGTCCTGGCCGGTTTTCCTGTGATCATATTCTGGTTCAAATGATTGTTACTCCTTTTGAATCAACATTGATGAAAATATATATTTTGTATAGAAACGATTATAGCAGAATAACGCTATGGATGATCGTTACTCGGGCGAATTGGTAATCGAATTATTTGATGAGTTCATGCAAAATAAGCCGCAGAGAACACTGCGTTTTTTATGGAATGAAAAAGTTCCGGGTTTACTTATCTCTGCATGCGAGCTATGATATCCGCTTGAAGAGAAATGTTTGGAGTATTCAAACGCATAAAAGGAGGACCTAATGAACTTAAAAGTACTGACAGCTGAACACCCTGATATTCCGGCCGTTAAAGCCCTGTATGAAGATTCCTTCCCGGCAAACGAGCGTGGTATGAGCATGGATATGATCGTTTCCAATTTGGACAAGATGCCGATCAAACTTTTCGGAATCTATACGGACGAAGCAGAGGATGATTTTGCCGGATTCCTCTTAGCGACCGAAGGAGAAAAATTAGTATATCTCGTATTTCTTGCAATTCTTCCTGAGAAGCGTTCCGGCGGTATCGGAAGTCAGGTTCTGAATGCAATGCGTGAGTATTATGCAGGCAGACCATTGCTGTTCTCTTATGAGAGTATTTACGAAGAGTGCGATAACGCAGAGCAGAGAGCGCGCAGACGCAACTTATATCTGAAACTGGGATTCCATGAGACCGGATGGTTTGTGAAAATAAACGGTACCGAATTCATCATCGCAAGTTCCGAGCCGGAAATCGACAAAGATGCATTTGTGCAGTTTATGAGCGCAGTGGCAGCCGGAAATCCGAATGCAAAAGTTCCGGAGTTATACAGACGCGACTAATTCAAATCTAACGGAATGAAAGCAGGGAAATGAAACGGATAACTGAGAAGGCACTAGACTTTATAAAAAAAGAAACGGTTCTTACAATTGCCTGGATTCTCGCAATCGTCTCAGCTTTTTTTATCCCACCCAATCCCCGTTATCTGGGATATATCGACTTCCGTTCATTGGGGATCTTATGGAGCCTGATGGTGGTCATGGAAGGGCTCAAAAAAATCGGCGTATTCGATCATATTGGAAATCAGTTATTGAAACGAACAAAAAAGGTATGGGAGCTTGCATCTGTTCTGGTTTTCTTATGCTTTTTTCTCAGCATGCTGATCACGAATGATGTAGCCCTGATCACCTTTGTACCGTTTACAATCTATATTCTGACACAGATTCAAATGCCTCAGCTATTGATCCCTGTGATCGTGTTACAGACGCTGGCTGCGAATCTCGGGAGCATGCTGACTCCGATCGGAAATCCACAGAATTTATATTTGTTTGGATTATCCGGGATGTCAATTGTTTCGTTTGTTGCCTTGATGGCCCCTTATACAGGGGCGGCCATGGTTCTTTTGATCATTGCCATTCTTTTCCTGAGAAATAAGAATCAATCGCTTCCTTCTGATCTTCCGGAACCACCTGTGAATGAAGAGAAAAACCGAAGGAGCGGTATATGGATTTACGGCGTTTTGTTTATCATTGCGCTGCTTGTTGTTTTACGACTGATCCCGTACTGGCTGTTATGCCTGATCGTTCTGGCCGCTGTTTTTATCTTTGATAAAAAAGTGTTGGTCTCAATCGATTATGCGCTTCTTTTTACGTTTATCGGTTTCTTTATTCTTACCGGAAATTTGGGGAATATTCCTTCCATCAGCCGTTTTCTGACGGACATGATTGCAGGCCGGGAAGTACTGACGGGAGTCGTTGCCAGTCAGTTTATCAGTAATGTTCCTGCAGCATTATTACTGTCCGGGTTTACTTCCGATTACAATAGTTTGATCATCGGCGTCAATCTGGGAGGACTTGGGACACTGATCGCTTCCATGGCAAGCCTGATCTCCTATAAAGCACTTGCGCATGCATATAATGAAAAGAAGGGCAGATATTTTCTGCTGTTTACCATCATGAACTTTCTTTTCCTGGGGATACTGCTTGGACTCTGGTTCATCCTGAAATAAAAAGAGAAGCTGGAAAACTCTGTGGATGATATTGAATCTGCAGCTGCTTGTGGCTGTTAAGGAATGCACTTGATATCTTTGAAGATTATCTGTATTATCATTTTGGATTCGTCCAAAAGGCAGAAATGCTTTTTACTAAAAAATTATAACTGGAGGGAAATAATGAAAGTACTGTCTTATATTATGGGTGGGATACTCATCATCGGAGGAATTATCTGTCTGTTTGATCCGGCTGATACCTTTCTTTCAACCGGATACATCATGGCAATTATGTTCCTGGTTTTTGGAATTATCGGAATCGTAAATGTTATCCTGAAAAGGACGCCGGCGATTTCTCTGTTAGCAAGTATTCCGGCAACGATCATCGGTATCATCGCGATCATCCGTCCGGGATCAACACTTGTTTTTGATGCATTTGTGATCTATCTGTTTGCAGTTTGGTATGTTCTTCAGGGTATCACAACAATTATCATGGCGGTACAGATGAAGGGCAAAGTCAGAGGCTGGGGATTTCCTCTTGCAATAGGAATTATTTCCATAGTCCTTGGAATCTATACGTTTATTTATCCGGCTATTGCAGTCATTGCGATTGGTATTATGATTGGAATCTTCCTGATTGAAACAGGTATTGATCTTATTGCAATCACCGCGGTTATCGGATCGGCAGCAGACCACCTTCGTCATCACGACGATGATGATCAGGCTGAAAAATAACAGAGATTTAAAAACGAAACAGCAGTTCATTATAAAAGAGCCCCTGGAGAAATCCGGAGGCTCTTGCTGCGTCAGGAATAAGATAATAACAAATTTTATCTAGTATAATTTACAGTTATGAATGCAACAGAAGAAAGATTTCGAACCTGCTCAAGGAATGCGTCCTTATCTGTGTGCGTGTCCATTTTGATTGTCATGGCGGCAATGGTACCTTCTGTACCAGTATCCTCCTGGATAATGTGAAAATCAGAAACAGAGAGGTTTTCTGTATGGAGCAGGCGCAG
>CAMODY010000074.1 GCA_946611595.1 uncultured Clostridia bacterium
TGCTCATCCAGCTGATCTAAAATATGCTGCACTCGTTCTGCTTTTTTCACAGTTGTTCCTCCTCCTGGTTTTGAACGGTCTCTTTATCCAAAATCAATTCTGAAAGCCCATCAAAGAATTCAAATAAAACATTCTGCATCTGGTCAATTGTCTTTGGCGGATTCGGCGGCCTAAAGACAAAGTATGGCTGAGAGTCTGCGACAAAGCGAAGCACCTGCTCATTCTTTTCCGGGCGTCCGCTTCCAAAACTTCCAAAGCGTGCCGGTCTGTCTTTTGCAGCGTCCAATTTGTTTCCTTCATTATAGGATTTCAAAAACTCAAACATTTTATAAGTATCGATCGGCGCAGCCTTATACATGCTGATCTTATATTCACTTCTGCTGCCTGCAATTTCCGTGATATAGACAGCATGAGCTCTTGCCTTCAGCAGCGCAACCTTGAGCAGATTTTCCGTTACTTCCGGAATCTCTCCAAAGCGGTCGATCAGCTCGCTTTCGATATCTTCACGATCCTCTGCACTTGTAATGGCAGAAATCTTTTTATACATGTTCAGTTTTTCAAATTCGTTCGTGATATAAGTTGCAGGAATAAATCCGTCAATTTTAAGATCAACAGTCGTTTCGTAATCTGCAAGCACGCGCTCGCCTTTCAGGAAAGAAACTGCCTCATTCAGCATCTTGCAGTAGAGTTCATATCCAACTGCTTCCATATGGCCGCTCTGCTCTGCACCAAGTACGTTTCCGGCACCACGGATCTCAAGATCTCGCATAGCGATCTTGATTCCGCTTCCAAGGTCTGAAAACTCCCGGATCGCTTTGAGTCTCTTCTCTGCAACTTCCCGGATCAGCTTATCTTTCCGGTACATTAAAAATGCATATGCCGTCCGGTTCGTACGGCCCACGCGGCCACGAAGCTGATAGAGCTGACTGAGTCCGAAGCGGTCCGCATCGTGAATGATGATCGTATTCACATTGGAGATATCCATGCCGGTCTCAATGATCGTCGTGGAAACTAAGACATCAATATCACCGGCTGTGAAATCCTCCATGAGGCCCTCTAAGGTTTTCGCCGCCATTTTTCCATGCGCATACTGCACATTCAGATCCGGCACCATATTCTGGATCTTAGCCGCGATCATATCGATACTGTTTGTCAGGTTATAAACATAATAAACCTGGCCACCTCTTCTTGCTTCCCTAAGAATAGCTTCTTTGACCGCTTCATCAGAATACTCCATGACATAGGTCTGGATCGGCACACGGTCAACTGGCGGCTCAGTTAAAAGGCTCATGTCGCGGATTCCGGAAAGAGACATATGGAGCGTTCTCGGAATCGGCGTAGCACTTAAGGTAAGTACATCCACATTTTTCCGGAGCTGTTTGATCTTCTCCTTATGGGAGACGCCAAAGCGCTGCTCCTCATCTACGATCAAAAGACCTAAATCTTTAAATTCGATATCCTTACTTAAGAGGCGATGCGTTCCGACTACAATATCGACCATTCCCTTTTTTATTTCGGCCACGATCTCCTTCTGCTGCTTTCCGGAGGAAAAACGAGAGAGCTGTGCAGTTGTAACCGGGTAGCCCTTCATGCGGCTTACGATCGTGTTGTAGTGCTGCTGTGCAAGGATTGTCGTCGGCACAAGGAACGCCACCTGTTTGCCCTCCTGGACGGCTTTAAACGCAGCCCTTAAAGCAACTTCCGTTTTTCCAAAGCCAACATCTCCGCAGATCAGACGGTCCATGATCTTGGTTGATTCCATGTCCGCTTTTACCGCATCGATTGCCCGCAGCTGGTCCTCTGTTTCTTCAAACTCAAACTGTTCTTCAAACTCCTGCTGCCATACAGTATCCGGCATAAACTTATGTCCGGCACTGTTTTGCCGCTCCGCATAGAGCGCAACCAGTTCCGCTGCAATATCCTTAACGGAAGCACGAACACGCGCTTTCGTATTATTCCATTCCTTGCTTCCGAGCTTATGGATCTTTGGCTTTGCGCCTTCGCTTCCGGCATACTTTTGGATCTTATCGAATTGCGTCGCCAGCACATAAAGACTGGAATTTCCCGCGTAATCGATCTTCATGTAGTCCTTTTCCGTACCGTCTACGGCAATACGTTCAATGCCGCGATAGATGCCGACTCCGTGCTGTTCGTGCACCACATAATCTCCGATATTCAGATCCGTAAAGTCTTTGATCGGATCCCCGGAAAAACGTTTTCTTTTTCGTTTCTTTGCTTTACGAACGCCAAAGATATCTACCTCGGAGATCATGGCGAATTTATCATCCGGATAGGAAAATCCTATGCGCACCGCGCCAACCTGCACATTCGGCTCTACGCCCTTTTCCTGCAGTTCTTTGATCAGGCGCTCTGCACGCAGATTACTGGCTGTAAAGAGCGTGACCGTCCATCCGTCCTTCCGGTACTTTTTAAGGTCCTCTACCAGATCATCGAAACGGCCGTTATAAGAAGGAATATTACGGGCATTTACAGGAATGGTTTTTATAGCCGGAAGTTCTTCATAGCCTGCACCAAGCAGAGAAAGTTCCAGGCAATTGCGTTTTTGAAACTCTTCTAAAAGCTGTTCATCAAAGATCGCTTCTGTAAAGATCTTGGATGGCTCGTCCAGTACAAATAAAGTATGTTCATCAAAGTATTCAAAGAAATCGACGTGAGAAGAAAGTTCCGCGCTTTCGTCTGTTTCATCTTCTCCCGGCTGCTCGCTTACAGCCGGAAATACCTCAAAGGCTTCTACCGTTTCAATCGAACGCTGGCTTTCCACATCAAAAAGTTTGATTGACTCAACTTCATCTCCCCAAAGGTCGATACGGTAAGGAGCACTTTCCGTATATGGGAAAATGTCTACGATATTTCCCCTCAAAGAAAACTCGCCATGGGAACTGACCTGAGATTCGTTTTCATATCCGAAGGAGACCAGCTTTTTAGCAAGTTCTTCCAGATTCAATGCCTCGCCTTGTTTGATCGTGATCAGTTCCTGCTCGATTTGGTCAAAACTTTGGAATTTTTCCGCAAATGCATCCAGCGTCGTAATGACGGTAAGCTTTTCGCCGGAAAACAGTCGTTTTACGACTTCGAGGCGCTGTTCGGAAAGGTAACTTCCGCGAATGTCCGCCTGGTCAAAGAGCGGATCCTTTGCCGGATAATAGACAGCTGCTTTGTCGAATGCAGTGTAGTTATTTAAGATCTCAAGTGCTTTCTGCTCATCAAAAGTAACGATGACTTTACAGCCAAAGCCATCGCCAAGTCCCCAAAGAAGGTGCTCTGTCTGACTCGGCACGCAGCCGGTTAAAAGCGTCGTCCCTTCTTTGAGCGCAGTTTTTATCTGCTCAAGCAAAACTTTTTGAAACTGTCCCACGTTTTTTATTCCTAGTTAAAGTGATTCATGGCATGATCCATGCCGTTTCCGATGATATCAACTGCCGCATCCGCAGCTTTGTTAAATGCCTCTTCCATGATCTGACGGGTCTCTTTATCAAAATGGCCGAGTACGTAATCTACCATATCAACTTGCTCCGGGTGCTTTCCGATCCCGATACGGATACGTGCAAATTCTTCTGTACCTAACATCGAAATAATGCTTTTCATTCCGTTATGACTTCCGGCAGATCCCTTTTTCCGAATCCTTAAGCGGCCTTCTTCTAAATCCGCATCGTCATAAATTACAATAAGCCCCTCTTTCGGATCGATCTTATAAAAACGGCAGACAGCTTTAATGGCATTTCCGCTTAAATTCATAAAGGTAAGCGGCTTAACCAAAAGCACTTTTTCTCCGCCGATCACAGCCTTTCCGACCAGTGCATTAAAGACTGTCTTTTTCATTTTGACATTAAGGCGCTCAGCTAAAACATCGATCGTATCAAAGCCCACATTATGTCTTGTCTTTGCATATTTATCTGTTGGATTTCCAAGTCCCGCTATCAGAAACATTTTTCTTTATCCTTTTCTTTATTTTGCATGCACCTTAGGCTTTCAGCCTGATGCCATGCAAGAGTGCCGGAAATCAATAAAGACCCCGGCTCTTTTCGTATCTCGATTATAAAGGGTCGCCCTATTTGTTGCAAGAAAAGAAACAAATGCGTGACATATATAACAGTTCTAATATATGCATTTTTTGTATATATTATGATAAAGAAAAAGCAAGACGTGGCATAGCCAGCTTGCTTCTTCTTCAGGCCTGTATAGCTTTACGCTATATCAAGAACTAATTGTTTTAAATCGTATCTTTCTCCAATCTGAATCATAAAAGACTGATCAGGAATTCTATAACCAGGTTTTCAAAAAATCAGATCTGAAATTCTAACTCCGACAAAGCAGGATGATCAAAGCTGATCAGGAATTAAACATCCCGAATGTGAAATTACAATTTCGGGTGGAACTTAGCTCCCTGTTTTCGTAACTGCCCTGTCCACACAGAACACCGTCTCCCGATCACGAAGCAGATGCCCCGGTATTCAAGACTGAAACAATCCCAGTTTGAAAGCTCCTAAGCATTTAATGACTAATAACAACCTTTTGCACAAATACCCCGGGTGGACACGTTAAGTGAAAATATCCGGTCAGAATAAGCCTACTAAGTTGCCTGGCCATTCAATGCGTCAAAAGAGTTTTTAGTCAAACCCAACAGTGGTATTATACCACTTTCAGCAGACAATATCTACTCTAACTTATCAATGTCCTCATTTGAGAGCTCGCCCTTGTTGTAGCGCTGGATCAAAGTCTTGATCTTTGCTGACGGGTCCAGCAAATCGCTGATGGATACGTCGTGGTTGAGACTGTCAATAATGTAGGACATGTATTTGGACATATCAACATTAATGAAATAGTCTCTCTTTAAGAGCTCCGGATCCTGATATGTTAAGTTTGTACAGCAGACTCGGTTGATAAGTCCCTGCTCACATGCGTCGTCGAACTTTTTCAAACCATTCGTAAACAGACCAAAGGTAGCAAAGATAAATACGCGATTTGCGCCTCGTTCTTTTACGTCCTTGGCAGTATCGATCATGCTGCCGCCGGAAGAGATCATATCATCAACAATGATAACGTCTTTTCCTTTGAGGTCCGTGCCCAAATACTCATGAGCGACGATCGGGTTTGAGCCATTTACAACTTGTGTATAGTCTCTTCTCTTGTAGAACATACCCATGTCGATGCCAAGCACGCTGGCAAAATACACGGAACGGTCTAATGCGCCTTCATCCGGGGAGATCATCATCAAATGATCCTTATCAAACTTAATATCCTTTTCATATCTGCAAAGGTTTTTAAGGAACTGATAGGATGGTTTGATATTCTCAAATCCGTTTAAAGGTGCTGCCTGGATAACCCGAGGGTCGTGAGCGTCAAACGTAATTAAGTTGTCAACGCCCATATGATAAAGCTCTGTAAGACCCATGGCGCAGTCTAATGACTCACGTCCGGTTCTTTTGTGCTGTCTGCTTTCATATAAGAAAGGCATAATAACGGTGATACGTTTTGCTTTGCCGCCGACTGCACCGATAATACGCTTAAGATCCTGGAAATGATCATCCGGGCTCATGCGGTTCGGTTTGCCGGCCATACTGTACTCTAAGCTGTTGTTACAAACATCAACGATCAAGAAGAGGTCTTTTCCGCGAACACTTTCTTTCAGAAGTCCCTTTGCTTCGCCCGAGCCGAAACGCGGTGTTTCCGCTGCGATAATGAAAGTGTCTTTTTCGTAACCGGAAAAGGCGATCGTGTTCTTCAGGTCACTTTCCCTGTTTTTACGCCAGTTGGTAATGTAACGGTCAATTTTCCGGCCCATTTCCGTACAGCTCGATAACGGAATAATTCCAAGTGGCCCTACAGGTATGGTGTTGATTGCGATTTCTTCACGCAGCATATTTAGTTTTCCTCCAATTTTTTCGTCATGCGTATATCGTTTCCAAGTAGCCTGATAAATGTATATTTATTAGCAATGCGGGAAAAGATTCGTTCTGAATAATTATCCTGCAGCTGCTTCAGCGAAAGATTGGTAGATATGATCGTATGCTTCTTGCCCAGAATACGTTCATTAACGCAATTAAATAATTGTGTGGCAGTAAAGGAGTTTACCATCTCTGTACCTAAATCGTCAATGATCAGAAGATCACAATCATAAATATGTTTTTTTACAAATTCGCTGGATGCTCCTTCGGACCCGGTTCGGAAGGATCCGAAGGTAACATCCGACAGTATATCAAACAGCCTGATGGCTGATAGGTACACTACGAAATATCCCTGATCCAATAATTCCTTCGCGATGCAGTTGGTGAGGAAAGTCTTCCCGACCCCTGCTGCACCGGTGATGAAGAGATTATCTTCTGAGTGGGAGAAATCACGAATGAAGCTCTTAGCTTTCTGCAAAGCATTCTTTGCTGCATCTAAAGCCTCTCCGTTCGGATAGTATTTGAAAGAATACGTTCCAAAGTTTTCTTCTTTCAAAACTTCCTTAATGTTTGACTGGTCATAGAGAATATTGGTAACCCTCTCCTTAAAACAGGTACAGAGTTCGTTTCCGACATAACCGGTATCCTGGCATTTTCCGCAGCTGTAGTGCGGAGCAAGGTCTTCCTCTGTGAATCCGGCTTCAGACAAAACTTTGTTCTTCTCTGCTTTCAAAGAAGCAAGCTGGTCCTTATAAGAACCCGGCAGAGTTTTCCCTGAGATCCTGGATATCGCCTCGGAAACGGATAGGCCTGCGATCTCGTCCTCTATGTCCTTAAGCTTAGGGACCTGTCTTTCGATCTTCTCCCTGCGCTCCCTTAATTCCCTGGCAGCTTCGAGCTGTTTCTCATCATATTCTTTTAAGATCTGTTCAAAGGCTGTCCGGGTAATCATACGTTAAATAATTTCTCCTCCAACTCGGAATAGTCGTAGGTACGCTGATCAAAGTTGTTAAACTTATTGGAAGCTGCGGCTGTGCTTCTGGTGCTTTTCTTTGTCTGTGCTGTTTTCATGGATTCTGCGATCGCCATTTCACGTTTCTCATCAAGAGCTTTCACCTCTTCCATCGAAGAAATGCCTGCGCTCTTCCATCTCTTTAAGATCGAATCCGCATATTCAAAGCTCGGCTGGTGGATCGTGTTTATGGTCCGGTTGCAGGCTTCTAAGATCATCTCCATGTTAAAGCCATAAGAAAGCGTCCATTTTGAAACAAAGTCCGACTCTCCCTTGGAAGGTTTTCTTCCGCTCAGTCCAAAGGCTTTGAGAACCGGGTAGCAGTTATCGGAATAAATGCTGTTTAAGGTCTTGGCAGCTTTCAGTGTCGTGATCCCCTGTTCTGCCCAGCCAATGGCTGTTTTTTCGATATACCGCATATGTTTATGCCCTTTAGAAACGCAGTACTCAAATAAATATTCGATCACATCTGCAGGAAGCTTCAGGGTGTCATGGAAAAATAACACCGTATTTAAATCTGCACCCGAAAGGGCATGACCTAAATATTTCTGAATGCTGTATAAGAGCATCGTAACATCATCCTGTTGAGAGAAAGAAGCAATCTCATCCGGTGTGTACTGCTTTTTCGTATACCCCTTCTGTGATTCTGTGTTCTCTTCTTCTGTAGAAAGAATCTCTGCTGCAGGTACTTCTTCCTCTGCCTTGGACGGCGCTGCAGTCTGCGCAGATTTTGCAGAAACACTGACTGTGATCTTTTCAGTCTCATCTGTCATCTCCGCAAAAGAGATCATCCTGAGAGAAGTGAGAGTGCCGTCTTCAAAGGTAAGCTTTAAGAGGCCTTTCTTTTCCCAGTACTTCAGCGCACGGATCACATCCTTTTCAGAATCCTCCAGCGCATCCGCAATTCTGGCGATGGACAGCTCACTGCGATTCTCCTCTACACATTTGAGTAAATAGATATATATTTTTACGAATTCACCTGCGGCCTTCGGCATGTACTTTTCAATAAAGCAGTTTGGTATGCGTGTTGCCTGTGTGAATACATCTTGCTGTAACTTAAACTGACTCATGAAATTTCAAGTAACTCCCTATACCCTATTCCCTGACTCAGACGCAAATTCTGTCATTTACCATCTGAGTGTATGAGGAATATAGCACAGTTTATTTGATTTGCAAATAGCCCCAAAATCCCGATCCCCCTCAAACGTTTATATGTGGACAATGTGGATAAAGTGGATAAAAAAAGGTTCAAAAAAAGTACAAAAAAACCACCCCATCGGAGTGGCTTTATTTTAAGCGTGTCAATAGCTTTTCGGCCTCGTCTAAAAAAAAATACATCTGTTTTCATAGGCTTCGAAAATTTTGTGGATAAGGTGGATAACTATTGGCCAAGGAGCTTTTCGCCTATAATATAAACATCTCCGGCTCCCATAGTTATTAACAGATCTC
>CAMODY010000075.1 GCA_946611595.1 uncultured Clostridia bacterium
CAGATGCTTCTTGAAAAGTTTGAGAATATCCTATAGATTCTTTTTCATTTTTTGATATATTGTTTGAAAGTAAAAACCCG
This sequence comes from uncultured Clostridia bacterium, assembly GCA_946611595.1. Taxonomy (GTDB): domain Bacteria; phylum Bacillota; class Clostridia; order Lachnospirales; family Lachnospiraceae; genus RGIG5612. Next base: position 81 of record CAMODY010000075.1, read on the forward strand.
GAGATCATCCAAGATTCACCGGTTTTTGCTTTGTCCATAATTTACGGACGAGGGGCTTATATCATCACTTCCATTTTTCAGGATAGTAATAACCATTTTATTAATAAGTCCGCCTACCTCTTTTGTTAAACAGCAATGATAGAAGGTGAATGCTGAGACCTGCAAGGAGCAGCGCTGCACCTAAAAACCAGTAGAGTGTAAGTAATTTATTTGTAGTTCCGTAAATATCTAAAATGCCTGTCAGAATGCTTCCTAATGTCAGGGCAATGATTCCGCAATGATAAAAACTTCTTGCCGGAATGGCCGGATATAAACGGAAGTAAGATCTGCTGTTTAAGGTCTTTTCCCTGCTGCGTTCGGCGATGTATAGCAAAAGGAAAGGGAGTGTGCCACCGATCAGAGGAAAGACGAAGGCAAAGACCATAAAAGCTGAGTAAACGCCATGACTGAATATCTCATATACTGCTCCAAACACTGCACAGAAGATGGAGACGAAGAGATAGATCAGTGCTGTTCTTCGTGCGTTACTTTTATCTGCTTTAATAACCGATGTATACAATGTCGCTCACCTCCCGTTCCTTAATACTGTTTCCTGTTGTGGTCGGGTTATTTACAACCTGACCGTTAAAATACATTGTGGATGATCCGCCGCCATCTAAATTGTATGCGGTTTCTACTCCAAGGCTCTCCATAAATTCAGCCAGCTCATAAAGGGATAATCCTTCACTTTCATCCGTTCTTCCATCAGATACGACGAATACATAATGCAGGTCATCGATGATGCCGATCGCCGTTCTTGGATTGCTGGATTTTGCCTTTCCGACTTCCTCATTTTCTGTTACGGCAATGCTTCTATTGGTTATCAGTGCCGGACCGAATGAGAGAATCTGAACCGCTCCGTTTTCGAGCAATTCTTCTGCTGAAACTTCACTTTCGTTAATGATCTCAAAGGAGCCGTCTTCATAGATTACAAGATCCTCCTGACCGGATTCTGCAGTACTGCGATATAAGACGCCGTTTCTGAGGACATAACCTCGCTCCTGTGAGCCGTAGTAATCCCCATTGATTGCAAGGATCGCATCGACACTTTCGGCAGTCTCTGAGGTCTCAGCAGTCACGTTTTTTCCATAGAGCCCTTGAGCAAGTGCTGTCTGCAGGTAGCTTGCATCACTAAGCTGTATATCTGCGACGTAGATCGCTGTGTCATATTCTTCGTACTCACTCAAAGTGATCTGTATATTTTCATCCTGGTAGCTGGTCTCGCTAACCACCGCTTCTTTTGTTTCCGTATCTGCAGCTTCTTCAGCTTCTGTGATTGCTGCAGTTGTCTCATTTGAGGTCTCATATTCGACCTGGGAATAAACGCGGGTGATCAGAAATGTATCAGCCAAAACATAGGTCGTAAAAATCAGCAGCAGGATGGAAAAGATGGTGACTAATATTGTGTTTTTCTTAAACATATTTCCTCCTGTATTCCGGGGAGGCAGCTGGTGCTGCCTTCCACCTTTGTGTTAATGTTTCAGCTGCGCCAAGTTATTTATAATCCGGCAGCTGCTGTGTCTTCATTACTGATAGCGATTTCAAGGTTGCCGTTTCTGCAACGAAGTTCGTCGATGAAATTTTTTTCGTTAGCTCCTGACTTCATAGTCATGTTGTACGTTAAACGGAACACACTTCCCATATCAGCAGTTTTAACCTTTACAAGTTCATGCTGCGTTGTGTACTGATCAAAAAGATCATCGAACATTCCGGAGTAGTCAAGGTCTTCCGGTACAGAGATTCGCATGGTTCTGTACTTTGCAGTTCCGCGTGATCCAAAACCGATCAGATTCAAAACGATCGTAAGAATGCACATGATGATCGCGAACAATACGCCGTATGCCAGATAACCCATTCCGGTTAAAAGACCTGCGCCCATTGCAAGGAAGAGCATCGTAATGTCTTTTGCGGTTCCCGGAGCAGAGCGGAAACGGACTAAACTGAAAGCGCCTGCTACGGCAACACCGGCACCGATATTTCCATTGACCATCATGATGACCACACAGACAACGACTGGTAAAAGTGCAAGGGTTACTACGAAACTTTTTGTATAGCGGGAACGGAAAACGTATCCCAGTGCTAAAATGATTCCGGCAACTAACGAACATGCCATGCAGATCAGAAAGTTCGGAACTGATATTACAGATGTTGTTGCATCAAAAATGCTATTAAAAAATGTACTTGTCATTGTTATAAGCCTCCTCTTTATATGTGCAGTGTGTTTTCATCCTGCAGCTGTTTTTGGTTTATGCTCGCTTTTGAAACTTATGCATGTCTGAGTGCTGCAACTCTTCCGCGTGCGGGAATCCTGTTTTGGGAAGGAATCTTAGGAAAAGCAGGTTTTCGGATCAGCTCCGGATTCTTTGCTTCCTGGCGTTTTCTATGTAGTTCCGGCCAGATCATTGTCTTATATGCTGTTCCGTATTTTGAAAAAGATGTTTTGTATATCTTATTTTCTGAAAGGAATTTCACCATCCACATCGGATAACCACCGGCACATTTCAGTTCCATTAAGACCTTGCCTTCAGGGAGCAAAGATGTCCCATATGTATCTTCACAGAGAGAAATGTTTTCGGTGCGGGCTAAAATGTTGTGGTCAAAGGTCACGCGAAAATCCTTACGTTCTTCGCAGAAGTATGCTTCTCTTTCGTAGGAAAGGAACACGGCTGGTTTTAATCCTTCATAATGATTCAGGAAGTAGTTGATCTCGTTTGTGATCTGACCTTTTTTGCTGCTTTCTCCTTTTCCGGCGATCCAATCCATTGCCTCTTTCTCCGGGAGTGAGATTCTTCTTTTGTATACGATCTTGTCGAATTTCTTTTTGATCTCCACGAAGGTCTCGCTGTCAGGGCTTGCTTTTTTGTAACTGCGGATACGGAGTTTTTCTTTGTAGCTTGGTTTATCGATCGAACGACGGATCAGCAGATAGTCATCGGTGTCGAAATAGATATTGCGGATCGTAGATCTTCCGTATTCATCTAATCTCATATGCTCGGCCATTACTTTTAGAAGTTCTTCTTTCTGTGAAAGAGTGAGCATATATTTTATTTCAAACCTCTTGAATACTGATTGATAAGCCACTTCACTACCTCCTTATTTATTCGGGTATCTCTCTTATGTCACGAAGTATAAAAAGCGAAACCTAAACGAACTTTAAATTTTTTAAGTTACAAAAAACTTTTTTGACATAAAAAAACCTCCGGCTAAATTGCCGGAGGCGTATGGCTGCTTATCAGTGTTTTGATCTAAACTGCAGATCCTTTTTTTCATTACTCGTCATATGTGATCGTTAACGGACCGGAGTTATAGATTTCCTCAAAGGTATCATAATCGCGCACTATGACGGTAAGTACCAGCTCTGTAATATCATCGACACCAACGTTCTTCATATCATCTGCGTAAAATTCGATATGATCAAAAACGTTCTTATTGGATGAACAGTCTGTAATAAAATAAGGGTCAAGTGTTTTTCCGTTGATCGCGACATTCTCCAGCTCTACCGTGATTGCTTTGGAAGATTTATTCCGGATGAAGATCTCCTGATACTGGCCCCCATCCTCATCATCTTTCAATTTTCGCAGAGTGATCTTGAAGTCATTATTATCTACGACTGCGGAACCGCTGTCATCATAACTGCAGCTTTCATCTCCCCAGCTAGCCGTGGTTGGCAGGTGGATGTCGGTAGCAGTAAGGATTGTATTGTAGCTGTCCGGCTCATAGAATTCAAAGTTGAGGTCCATCCACAGGAGATAATCTGTCCCGCATTCTTCTACTGCATCATAGAAGTAAAGCTCCAATGTGGTATCTAAAGAGGAATGCGCCTTCAAATAGGAATCACTGATATATGCTCCAACCATGTAGTCATTAATACTGCAAAGATATGGATATATTTCCGCGTCTTTATTAGAGTTATTCTCGATTGTCAGATAAACATCCGGATATTCCAAACCATAACTGGCAACATCCAATCTATTTGCGGTAATCTTAAAATCACCGTTATCAAAGAGGACCGTCTCTTCGATCTGTTCCTCGCCTGGATTCTCCGGGATGGTCAGTTCTGTATGATTGTTTCCCGGATTTGTGTTTTGGCCTGGTATCGGATCTCCCCTTCTTGCAATGCCGCAGCCGCTGGCCACAGCAAGGATCAAAGCAACAGACAGTATCACGCTTAAGATTTTCCTCATTGTTCTTCTCCTTAGTCTCTTCTAGTGATCGAGTAAAGTATCTTTTGTTTGTAATATTAATTAACAGCCTAATTATAAAATACCAGTGCTCCTATTAGCAATTGAAAAAGGAGTATGTTACACTACTTAAACAATGAATCATACAAAATAGAAACGAGGCAATATATGAAACTGATCTCATGGAATGTAAACGGAATCCGTGCCTGCCACGGCAAGGGCTTTATGGATTTTTTTAATGCTATTGACGCAGATATCTTCTGTCTGCAGGAGACAAAGATGCAGGAAGGACAGTTAGTACTGGATCTCCCCGGTTATCATCAGTACTGGAACTATGCGGAAAAGAAAGGTTATTCCGGAACTGCAATCTTTACCAAAAAAGAGCCGCTTGCAGTAACATACGGAATTGGTGTAGACGAACATGACCATGAAGGGCGCGTGATCACCTTAGAGTTTGAAAACTTCTATATGATTACGGTCTATGTCCCGAATTCGCAGGATGGCTTAAAGCGTCTTGAGTACCGTATGCGTTGGGAAGATGACTTCCTGAACTATATTAAGGGACTCGAGAAAAAGAAACCGGTCGTCTATTGCGGAGATCTGAATGTCGCCCATAAAGAGATCGATCTTAAGAATCCGAAGACCAATCATATGAATGCCGGCTTTACTGATGAGGAAAGAGGGAAAATGAGTGCGGTATTAGATTCCGGCTTCATTGATACCTTCCGTTATTTCTATCCGGATACAGAGCAGATGTATTCCTGGTGGAGCTACCGCATGAAAGCAAGAGAGCGGAACGCAGGGTGGCGTATCGACTATTTTATCTGCTCGGGCTCATTAGCTGATAAGCTTGAGGATGCAAAAATACATACGGAGATCTATGGTTCCGATCATTGCCCTGTAGAACTGGATATCAATCTATAGGGAACGATAGAGCAGAGCAGAAGGCAGCAGATGCAGAGTTGCGGAGGCTGCCTTTTTGCATTTCCCATTTTGACATTTTGTTAAAGTGAGGTTGACTCTTTATCAAAGACTGTGGACACTCTGAAATGATTTTAGTATAATACGAGCATGTTTTTTCGCTTATATTATGGAAGCAAAGGGAAAACCAAGGCGAAAAGAAGGAGGAAAGGAAATGAAAAACGTTAAGAAAATTTTAGCACTCGTACTTGTAGCAGTATTCGCAGTAGGAATGCTTGCAGCTTGCGGAAGTTCCGATAATGGCGGTGACGCAGCTCCGGCAGGTTCCGGCAGCTCTGCTGCTCCGGCAGGAAAGAACTTTGTCATCGCAACTGATAAAGGTTTCAGCCCGTTTGAGTTTGAAGATGAGAACGGAAATATCGTAGGTATCGATATGGATATCCTCGCTGCAATCGCAGAAGATCAGGGATTCACCTATGACCTTCATTATGTAGGCTGGGATGCAGCAATTGCTGAGTGCCAGGCTGGACAGGCAGATGGTATGATCGCAGGCGCATCTATCACAGAGGAAAGACAGGCAAACGGCTGGATCTTCTCTGACGGATACTATGATGCTACTCAGGGTATGGCTGTAGCGGCTGATTCCACAATCGCATCCGTTCAGGATCTTGCAGGAAAGACTGTTGTTGTTAAGAACGGAACCATGAGCGATGAGTATGCAACCGCACTGAGCGAAGAGATTGGATTTACTGTAACCCGCGTTTCCACATCTCCTGATATGTATCAGCAGGTTATGGGCGGACAGGCAGCAGCTTGCTTCGATGATACCCCAATCCTGAAATACAGCATCAAAGCTGGAGATCTTACAATGAAGTTTGTTGAAGGAACAGAGAATAAGCCGGCATCCTATGGATTTGCAATCTTCAATGCAGACAATCAGGAACTGATCGACCTCTTCAATGCAGGACTTGCAAACATCAAAGCAAACGGCACATATGACGAGATCATCGCGAAGTATATCGGATAGTCTAAAAAAGAATTGCTTTTGCTAAATTAGAAATTTTGTAAGGGCATTGGAGGACTCTCCGATGCCCTTATCTTATTAAAGGTGGGTGTGTTTTATGGCACAAATTCTTGGTAAATATGGAATGCTCCTGCTTCAGGCTATGGGCCAGACGCTTCTCTTAGCTCTGCTCGGCCTGATCTTTGGCTGTATTCTGGGTATTATTTTTGGTTTGATGAGCGTTGTTAAGAGCAAAGTCTGCCACGCAATCTCCCTTGTCTATGTCAATCTGATCCGTGGCGTTCCGATGATCGTTCTGGCGTTCTTCATCTATCTGGGCGTACCTTATGCATTGAACCAGTTTTTCCATGCAGGAGTTACGCTGACGGCGCTTACTGCCGGTACGATCTGTCTGGCACTTAACTGCGGCGCTTATATGGCGGAGATCATTCGTGCCGGTATCCAGTCGATCGATCCGGGACAGATGGAAGCTGCAAGAAGTTTGGGACTTACTTATTGGAGAAGTATGTTCCGCGTTGTACTTCCGCAGGCAATCAAAAATATGATTCCAAGTATCGTAAACCAGTTCATCATCACTCTGAAAGACACCTCAATTCTTTCCGTTATCGGATTTCCGGAGCTGGTTAATAAGGCACAGAACGTTATCGCAATTACCTTCAAATCTTTCCAGGTTTGGGCGATTGTCGGTGTTATGTATCTGATCGTTATTCTGGTACTTCAGCAGATTGCTAAGATTTTGGAAAGGAAACTGAACTATGGCAGAAAAGCAAAGAGAGCAAGATAAAGTCAGCGCTGCAGAAATGGAAATGCTGCTATCTCATCACATAGAAAAGAAAGTAAAAGGAAATTCTGATAACGTAAAGATCCATGTCGATGATCTTCATAAAACCTACAATAAGACGTTAGAGGTTTTAAAAGGCATCTCTACGGATATTACAGAAGGCGAGGTTGTCGTTGTGATCGGGCCTTCCGGAAGCGGCAAATCAACCTTTATCAGGTGTCTGAATGGCTTGGAAGAGATCACCTCTGGAACCGTGATTGTTGACGGACAAAATATTGCGGATAAAAAAGTCAACATCAATAAAGTCCGCGAGAATGTCGGAATGGTGTTCCAGCACTTTAACCTGTTTGCAAATATGAGTGTTCTGCGTAACCTTACGTTAGCGCCTGTAGATCTTAAGAAAGCGACGAAGGAAGAAGCAGAGAAAACTGCAAGAGAGATGCTTGACCGCGTCGGCCTTTTAGATAAGGCAGATGTTTATCCTCATCAGCTTTCCGGCGGACAGAAACAGAGAGTTGCGATCGCACGTGCTCTTTGCATGCAGCCGGACATCATGCTTTTTGATGAGCCGACTTCGGCGCTTGATCCTGAAATGATCGGAGAGGTTCTTGTGATCATGAAAGAGCTTGCTGCAGAAGGCATGACCATGGTCGTTGTAACACACGAGATGGGATTTGCGATGGAAGTTGCAGACCGCGTGTTATTTATGGATCAGGGCATCATCATGGAAGAGGGCACTCCGGAGGAAGTCTTTAAGAATCCGAAGAATCCGAGGACGCAGGACTTCCTGAATAAAGTATTAGAACTCTAATAAAAAGACCATTTAAGCCCCGTTAGAAAACGGGGCTTCCTTTTGACAATTTGTATTATATTAACGCGTTAAATTGAGAAAATCGACACGTTGTTTTTATTGCTTTTTTGCGCTCTTATGTTATAATTTAACTGCCGTTCTGTATTTTTTTTAGAACAAAGGAGTAACTGAATATGGAGATCACTGATGTAAGAGTACGAATGGTCGCTAAGGAAGGTAAGATGAAAGCCGTTGTATCCATCACACTGGATTCAGAATTCGTCGTGCATGACATCAAAGTCATCGAAGGTGAAAAAGGCTTATTCATTGCTATGCCTAGCAGAAAAACTCAGGACGGCGAGTATCGCGATATTGCTCATCCAATCAACTCAGAAACACGCGACCGCATCCAGCGTATCATCCTGGAAAGATACGAAGAAGAAGCTGCTAAGGAACCATCAAGCACCGAATTCTAAGTACTCTCTAAAAAAATGCAAAAGAATAATCAAGGCGACAAGAAA
>CAMODY010000076.1 GCA_946611595.1 uncultured Clostridia bacterium
ATGGGTAATTACGAATTCTGGTTTATCGTCGGAAGTCAGGACCTTTATGGGGAGGAAGTGCTCCGCATCGTCGATCAAAGGGCAAAGGAGATGGCCGAAGAGCTGTCCAAAGTTTTACCCTATCCATTGAAATATAAAGTCACTGCCGAATCCAACCGGCAGATCAAAGAGATCATAAAAGAGGCCAACTACCGGGATGAATGCTGCGGCATCATCACCTGGTGTCATACCTTTTCACCGAGCAAGATGTGGATCAACGGGCTTTCCGACCTGAAAAAGCCCTACTGTCATTTTGCGACTCAGTACAACAAAGAAATTCCGAACGAAGAGATCGATATGGATTTCATGAACCTGAACCAGGCCGCCCACGGCGACCGGGAGCATGGTTTTTTAGGCGCCCGCCTCAGGATTCCGAGAAAGGTCATCGCCGGATTCTGGAAAGATCCGGAGGTACAGAGGCGGATCGGCAGCTGGATGCGAGTCGCTGTCGGAGCCGCCATTTCCAGAGAGCTTTCCGTTATGCGCTTCGGTGACAATATGCGGGAAGTCGCCGTCACGGAAGGCGATAAGGTTGAAGCCCAGATCAAATTCGGCTGGCAGGTCAATACACACGCGGTCGGAGATCTCGTCAAAGAGATGGACGCCGTCACGGAAGATGAAATCGACGTCCTCGTCGAAGAATACCTCACTTCGTATGACCTGAATACAGATGACATGGATGCGGTCCGCTATCAGGCGCGGGAAGAGATTGCTATTAAGCGGATGCTCGATCGAGAAGGCTGCCGGGCGTTTACGAATACCTTCCAGGATCTTTACGGGATGCAGCAGCTGCCGGGACTGGCCGCGCAGCATCTGATGTCGCAGGGATACGGCTTCGGTGCCGAAGGCGACTGGAAGGTCAGCGCCATGACGGCGATCATGAAAGCCATGGGCGAAGGAGGAAACGGAGCCTCCGGATTCATGGAAGATTATACTTACCACCTTGCAGAAGATAACAAGCTCAGCCTTGGCGCGCACATGCTCGAGGTCTGCCCTTCTCTTGCTGCAGGGAAACCTAAGATCGAGACCCATTTTCTCGGGATCGGCATGAACCAAAAAGATCCGGCAAGGCTGGTCTTCGAAGGAAAAGAAGGTCCGGCCATCGTCGTTTCGCTGGTCGATATGGGCGGAAGAATGCGCCTGATCGTGCAGGATATCGAGGCGGTAAAACCGATCCTTCCGATGCCGAATCTGCCGGTAGCAAGGGTGATGTGGAAAGCAATGCCGGACCTGACGACCGGCGTCGAATGCTGGATCCTCGCAGGCGGCGCTCACCACACCGTTCTTTCCTACGATGTAACGGCAGAACAGATGCGCGATTTCGCAAGGATCATGGACATCGAATTTGTCCATATCTCAAAAGATACAACTGCTGAAAAACTGGAAGAAGAATTACTGATCAAAGATCTGATCTGGAAACTGAAATGATAGATTTAAAAAACACGGTACTAGGAATTGAATTAGGGTCGACACGGATCAAAGCCGTTCTGATCGACGCGGATCACGCGCCGGTCGCAAGCGGAGTCGTTGAATGGAAGGATCATCTCGAAGATGGCATCTGGTCCTATTCCTTAGATGAGATCCACCGCGGACTTCAGGTATGTATCAAAAACCTGAAAGAAGACCTTCTGAAAACTACCGGGACGGTTTTGACGACGACCGGTGCGATCGGAATCTCTGCAATGATGCACGGCTATCTGGTTTTTGACAAAAACGGAAACCAGCTGGTTCCGTTCAGGACCTGGAAAAACACGATTACGGGAGAAGCAGCGAAAGAATTGTCGGAGCTCTTCTGCTTCAACATCCCGCAGCGATGGAGCATCGCGCACCTGCATCAGGCTTATTTAAACAAAGAAGCACATGTTCCGGAAATTGATTTCATGACAACCCTTGCCGGATACATCCACCGAAAGATCTCCGGGCGAAAAGTCCTCGGCATCGGAGATGCCAGCGGCATGTTTCCGATCGACAGCAGCGCGAACAGTTACCGAGAGGACATGATACAAAAATATGAAAACAGGACCGGGATCGATCTGTCGAAGATCCTCCCGGAAGTCTTATGCGCCGGGGAAGAGGCCGGCCGACTGACGGAAGAGGGCGCTTTATTCCTGGATCCGGAAGGGGACTTAAAACCAGGGATCTTGCTGGCTCCGCCGGAGGGCGATGCCGGGACCGGGATGACCGCGACCAACTCCGTCAAGATCCATACAGGAAATGTATCAGCCGGCACATCCGACTTCGCCATGATCGTTGTCGAAAAAGAAATCGGTGTGCACAGAGAGCTTGATATGGTCACGACTCCGGCAGGAGATCCGGTCGCAATGGTGCACTGCAACAACTGCACGTCTGACCTCAACGCCTGGGTGAATCTCTTTCAGGAAATCACGGAGCTTGCCGGAACGAAAGTTTCAAAAGCAGAATTGTTCACCAAACTTTTCCGCAAGGCCTTAGAAGGTGATGCGGACTGCGGCGGACTGATGAATATCAATTACATCTCCGGAGAGGGAGTCACAGACCTTGACGAAGGACGGCCGCTCTTTCTGCGAAGGCCAAATGCTTCCTTCGATCTCGCAAACTTCATGCGGGCTCAGCTGCATTCCGCGATTGCAACATTAAAGATCGGTCTGGATATCCTGACGCAGACAGAAGGCGTTCCGATCCGGACACTTTGCGGACACGGCGGATTCTTTAAAACGAAAGGCGTTGGAGACCTTTTGCTTTCTGCTGCCACAGGCGTTCCTGTAAAAACGATGGAGACCGCCGGCGAAGGCGGGCCATACGGAATGGCGCTGCTTGGCGCCTATCTGATCCGCAAAGAGGAAGGCGAAACTCTGTCCGATTATCTGGACAATAAAGTTTTTGCAAATGTAAAAACAACAGAGATCTTGGCGTCCGAAGAAGACATTTCCGGTTTCGCCAGATTTCTGGGTGAGTATAAAAAAGCACTGGCAGTCGAAAAGGCTGCAGTCAAATTTTGGTAGGAGAGGCGCATATGCTGGACGAATTAAAAAGAAAAGTACTGAAAGCAAATCTGATGCTTCCGGAATATCACCTGGTGACCTTCACCTGGGGAAACGCATCCGGGATCGATCCCGAGAGCAGGCTTGTCGTTATTAAGCCCTCCGGGATTCCCTATCCGGAAATGTCAGAGTCGGATCTTGTCGTCGTCGACCTGAACGGTCGGCTTGTGGAAGGAAAATGGAAGCCATCGAGTGATCTTGCAACGCATCTCGAACTCTACAAGGCCTTTCCTGAGATCGGCGGAATCGTTCATACGCATTCCCGCTGGGCAACCATTTTCGCGCAGGCAGGAAAATCCATCGATCCGATGGGAACGACACACGCGGATTACTTTTACGGCTCTGTCCCCTGCACCCGCGAAATGACAGAAGAAGAAATTCAAAACGAATACGAAAGATCCACCGGTCAGGTGATCATTGAAACCATTCATGCACAGGATCCGATGTCCATTCCGGGAGTTCTGGTAAACGGACACGGACCTTTTACCTGGGGAAAAGATGCAGCCGAAGCTGCTCATAATGCGGTCGTGCTGGAAGAGGTCGCATTTATGAACTGGCATACGCTAATGATAAAAAACGAAGAATCGTCTTTTCCAAAGGCGCTTCTGGATAAACACTATTTAAGGAAACACGGCAAAGACGCATATTACGGACAGTTGAAATGAAAGGAGCTTTCCATGGAACATTTTGATTTTATCAGGAACAGGGCATTTGATGACAGAACATACGCATTCGTTCCGCAGACACCGCAGGCAGAACCCGGCAAGCCATTTTGGGAATTTACGCCGATGGATACCGGAGCCAAAGTGATGGAAAATGGAGATGTTCACTTCGGTTTTTATGCGCCGGATGCGAAGGAGGTTTCTGTTGTATTCGGGCTTGATCCGGAGCATCCGCTTCCGATGGAAAAGGGAGATGACGGAATCTGGAAAGCGGTCCTGAAATACGGCCCGCATTACTGCGGGCCAAAAGCTTTCACCTTCCAGATCGACGGAGGCGAGACGATCAATCCCTACTGCCCGGTTTATTACAGCTACGGAATGCCGGTGAATTATGTTGAGATTCCGGATCCGAATGCAGATTTTGTGCTGATGCGCGATGTGCCGCACGGCAGCATTGTCTATGATTTCTATTATTCCGATGTATTAGAAGAGGACGAACGCTGCCTGATCTATCTTCCGCCAAACTATCACGAAGGCGGTGAATATCCGGTGCTTTATCTGCAGCACGGATACGGAGAAAACGAAACATCGTGGATCTTTAACGGCAAGGTGAACCACATCATGGACAACCTGATCGCCGATGGAAAGATCGAACCGTTCATTGTTGTCATGAACAATGGTATGTTCCACGGAAAATATAATGTTTTTGCAGATTTTCAGGATCCGTTTGAACGCTCGCTGATCGAGTGCTGCATTCCGCATATCGAGAAAAAATATCATGTGATTGCAGATAAATGGCATCGGGCGATCGCAGGCTTTTCCATGGGAAGCATGCAGTCCTGCGTGATCGGGCTTCGCCATCCGGAAGTCTTTTCCGGCATCGGCCTGTTAAGCGGATTTATGCGCAGGGTCGGCCGCCCGGATACGGATCTGAGTAAAGATCTTGAATTGAATGACCATCTGAAACTGATGATGGATAAAGAAAAATTTGAACAGGATTACCGCCTGTTCTTCCGCGGGGTCGGATCCCTGGATGCAAAGTTTGACGCGTTCCAGGTGGATGACGAGATCTGCGAAGAACAAGGATTTAACCAGTATCAGAATTACGTGCGCTTTGTGGCAGAAGGTTATCCACATGACTGGGCCGTTATGCGGGTCCTCTTCCACGAGTTCGCCAATCGTGTATTTAGGTGACAAGGGGACGGTTCTTTTATCACGTTTTAAGGGGGATAATTCTATTAAAAGAATTTTGCAGAAAAGAGGTATCTGTTTAAGATGAGACAGTTGGAGACTTCGGAAGCACGGATCACTTATATCACCCAGCAGATCAAGGCTTTTGTTCTGACGGAAGCCCGAATGGATAAAGTCGGCATCGCCTCGATTGACCGTTTTAATGAATCGCCTGAGGGCATGCATCCGACGGATTTTCTTCCGGGCTGCAAGTCGGTCATCGCATTCTGCACCCGACTCCCGGACGGCGCGATTGACGCCACCTTCCGGACCTTTGAAGACAGCTATTCCGATGTGCACGGGATCTATGGCGCTTACGGTTATGTCGGTGCGCCAAACTATAATCTCATGTGGGCGAATTACAAGATCTCCCGTTTTGTGGAAAAACTGACCGGCTGCGTATGTATGCCGGAAACAGCTGGACCGACACACGGCGCGAAGATGCTCAGTATGCGGCACTGTGCTTATGCGGCCGGTCTTGGAGAGTTTGGATGGAGTTCCCTTATGCTGACTCCTGAATTCGGACCACGTAATCGGTTCGGCGCCGTCCTCACAACTGCGGAGCTTCTTCCGGATCCCATGTATGACGGGCCGAAACTCTGTGATCCTTCCAAATGTCATGTGTGTGAAAAAATGTGTCCGACCGGAGCCATCCCACCCTATGTCGAAGATCAGGGACGGCTTGTGACCAGCGGCGGAAAGACCGTGGAATACAGCCAGATCAACTGGGCAAAATGCCGGCTTATGTGTCACGGAACCTCTGCTGAATATAATGAAAGCAAAAAAGATATTATACCTCGCGAAATAGAGGATCCCATGGATGAAGATGTCGCTCCGATCAACCAGTTTTACAATCAGCATGAGCATGTCCGGCAGAATTTCTTCCAGCACAACCCAACCTGGATGTGCGGCAACTGCCTAACCTACTGCCCGGTCGGCGAATGGAGAGAACGTTTTCAGGAAACTGGTTTAACGAGCGTTGACGTAGATCAGTATATTGACCCGGACGAAGAGGATGCTCAGGAGGGATGTGTTTCATGAATATCACAGAACAGATCAAACAGTATATTCTTCATGACTGCAAAATGGATGCGGTCGGAATTGCACCCGTCTCTGCTTTTGATTACGAGAACGGACTTCACACACCGGAACATATTCTGCCGAATGCAAAAAGTGTGATCGTCTTTACGAAACGGATTCCGGACGGGGTCATTCAGGCGGCTTTCAGGCGTCTGGAAGATCAAAATGCAGACGCACACAGTATTTACGCAGCCTTCGGCTCCGATCTGACTCCGAATATGACGCTCTTCTTAATGCAGTTCAATATCGCGCAATACATTGAACGGAATTTCGGCTATGTCACGGTGCCATTGCCTTCAGGGCCAACACAAAACGTGACGCAGCAAAACGAGCCCATGCCTGCATTTATCGGTCCCAGAAGAATCCGCTATCTGCTTCATTCCGAGCGCGCTGCTGTTGCTGCAGGTCTTGGGGAGCTGGGCTGGAACAACCTTCTGCTGACTCCGGAAAACGGGCCTCGTCAGGGCATCGGCCTTGTGATCACGACGTTGGAGCTGGACTATGATCAGCCCTATCAGGGAGAAAAACTTTGTGATCCAGAAACCTGCGGAATCTGCTCGGCAGTCTGTCCGATGCATGCGATCCCGCAAGCAGATGGTGCATTTGAATCTTATAAAATAGCGGACCTGGAACTGAAAACGGCACAGATCAATAACAATGCCTGCGCCGTCTGCTCGATGGCTTTCCGGAAAGAGTATTCCGTTAAAGGGGAGGTCGAGGATCTGATCATGAACGATGATCCTTCAAACGAAGAGCTTTCCGAACAATATCTGAAACGCAGATTTTCTGATATTTCTCTGGATCATTTTCCGAAGCATTACTGCAGCCGCTGCCTGCTCTATTGTCCGGTTGGCCGATGGAAAGAACGGTTTGCTGACAAAGGTCTTTCGAAAGGAGTGTCCAAATGAAGGAAATTATCATTCATGCCGGCTTTCATCCGGAAGTGAAGAGAGTATATAATGGTGAACATATCCATAAAGTGCTTTACAAAAAAGAAAACGTGACAGCAAGAGAATTCTTTACCGGAAGACCCGTAAGCAAAGATACGACTTTCTACAAGCTGGATAACGATGCCTGGATCAAAGGAATCGGTGACGAAAAATATGTGACAGACTGGACCAATGAGGAACGCTGGGGACGTGTGGAAGAAGTAGAATATGACGACGAAGGAAATGTTATATCAAGACAGGATCTCGGATTTATGATACTGCGCGTCGACCGCTCCAAAGGTCTTCTGTAATTTCCGGAGGAAACCTATGATTTCAATAGAACGTTTTAAGGAATATATAAAGTCTGAATATGATATCGATTATGTTGGAATTGCTGCCGCGGATGCATTAAGCGAAGAGCCTTACGGGCACCGGCCGGAAGACGTGCTCCCGGGCGCGAAAAGCATTATCGTGTTATGCCGCAAAATCGCTGACGGCGCCATCCAGGCAAGGTTTCGTTCCTTTGAAGGAAATGTTACTGCAGCTTACAGCAGCTATGCTGCCTTTGGAAACAATAATGCCGCCAATTTTCTTCTGGTTGATGTCGTTTTCAATCTGGCAAATGACATTGAGGAATTCTTTGACGCCGTAGCAGCGCCTCTTCCATTCAATGTCTTTCAGAGCACAGTTCCGGAAAATGTGATCGGCCCTTTATGGAACGACCCATACGGACAGGGGATGCCGATCGACATTTATAAAGCGGCCTTTGCTGCAGGTCTGGGCGAATTCGGCTTCAGCGGACGTTTCATGACGCCGGAAGACGGTCCGAGAATTTTACTCGCCGCAGTCCTTACAACGGCAGAGCTGAAAACAGATAAGCCTTATACAGGACCAAAACTCTGCGATCCGGAAAAATGCGGAATCTGCCGGAAGCTGTGTCCGACGCAGGCGATCCGCGAACAGAAGAAGACAATCTCGGCAGGCGATGCCTCCTGTGAAGTCAGTGACCTTAAAATCAACAGCTGCTTTATCGCAGAGATGGGAATGCGTTTTGAATTCCGGGGCATCGTCCCGGGGCCAAACCTGATCGAAGGAAACGACGCGACAGATGAAGAACTGAAAGCTGCGATGGCAAAGAAACCGTATGATCCGGCCCATCTCGAGCACTACGCACGCCATTTATGTGACCGCTGTCTGCTCTACTGTCCGGCAGGGAATTGGAAGGAACGGTTTTATGATACCGGTCTTTCACGGTTCAATCCGGATACCGAAGAATTTGATCATTAGCCATGGGACATATACCAACAGCTCTGTATGAAATCTATTCCATTGGTATAAAATCAGTACACAAAAAAAGACCA
>CAMODY010000077.1 GCA_946611595.1 uncultured Clostridia bacterium
TCACCGCCTTTCGAGTCTTTTATTCGATAGTAATCCTCCATCTTCACATTGAGTTTCACATAAGAATCCGCTTTTCGATTGCTCACACGCTCGAGAAGCACACAGCTTTCGACATGCACGCTGTTCGGAAACATATCGACCGGCTGTACTTTTTTGATGTCATATTTTTCTGAAAGGATCTTAAGATCTCTTGCAAGGGTGGCGCTGTCGCAGCTGACATAAACAATGCGGTCAGGCTCTGTTTCAAGCAGAGTATCTAAAAGGATGCGGTCGCAGCCTTTGCGGGGCGGATCGAGCACGACCACTGTCTGATTCGAAGTATCTGTTTGCGAGCCAGCTCCTGCTGCCAGTTCCTCATCTTCTGACAGTGCCTCTTGCTGCATCCGGATATATTGCGGAAAGACTTCCTCTGATTTCCCGCAGAAGAACTCCGCATTTGTAATACCATTCAGCTTCGCATTTTCTTTTGCATCCCGGATCGCATCCGGAACGATCTCAACGCCTTTCACCTGCCCTGCTCTTTGTGCAAGGAAGAGAGAAATCGTTCCCGTTCCGCAGTACAGATCCCAGACGGTTTCATTTCCGGAAAGATCCGCAAAGTCCAGCGCTGTCGCATAGAGTTTTTCCATTTGAACGGAATTGACCTGATAGAAGGACAACGGAGAAATTTTAAACTTCAGACTCCCCAGCTTCTTGTCATTGCCACGCAGCTCACCAGCATTCATGCAGATTTCATCATAAATAAACGGCTGTCCATAAAGGCAGCGTACTTCTCTTCCTAAGATTACGTTAGTATTCTCGCGGTTTGTATTGATGCAGATGCTGGTGATCTTATACGGTTGTCCATCCTCTGTTAAGCCCATCTCTTCCTGTGGAAGATTAACAAGCTTATCCACAAAGGCGGCGTCGATATCCACATTTTTTGTATAAATGTTTTCATTCAGACTCCCGCCGTTTAATACCAGACAAACCATGATCTCGCCTGTCCGATATCCTGTGCGAAGCACAAGATGGCGAATGAGCCCTTGTCCAGTCTTTTCGTTATATACGGAAATCTTATGATATTCGATAAATGATTTGACAGTGTGTAAGATCAGATTGCTGACCTCAGGTGCAACCAGGCAGTCTTCCGCATTGATGATCGAATGCGTGCGTCCTGCGAAAAAGCCGGCAACAATATTGCCTTCTTTATCTCGGCCGATCGGAAACTGCATCTTGTTTCGGTAACGGATCGGCACTGCATCCTTTGCATCCATCCCAATGATCGGCAAAACTTCTATTCCTTTAAATCCGCCAATCTTTTCCAGATTATTCCTTACTTTCTGTTCTTTAAAACGGAGCTGCTCTTCGTAGCTCATCTCCATGATCTGGCATCCGCCGCAGCGTCTTGCGTTCGGGCATGGTGCATCGATCCTGCAAGAAGAGGCGTTCAGAACTTCCAGCATCTTTGCAAAGCCATAACCTTTCTTCATCAAAGTGATCACGGCCTTTACAGAATCCCCGATCACGGCGTCCTTAACAAAAAAGGTACAGCCCTCATACTTTCCTATACCTTCTCCGTTCACACCAATATCGGTGATCTCTAATTCAATTATCTGATTCTTTTTTAATTCTACTGCCATCTTCTACAGATACTTTTCAATCAGTTCTACAACATCGCCGACTGTTACAAGATCATTCATGTTGGCATCTGAAAGATCGATTCCGAATTCATTTTCAATCGAGACTGCCATATAGATCATTGCAACAGAAGAAAGTCCCACATCCTCTTTCAGCTTTGACTCAGCCATAATTTCATCCACGTCGATCTCGTCGTCGATCTCATATAACAATTCTTTTAATTTTGCTTCGATGTCCATGCTTTGCATTCGTTATATCTCTCCTCTAGTAATGCGGTCATGCGCTCCATGTCTTTCATGCCCGGGCGCTTTTTATCGCAGTAGTCTTTCCAGTAAAACGGATCTGCAATCACAAGTTTATAACGCTGAAAGATATTCTTTCTTTTTACGATAAACATCGGGATCACAGGAACATCCGCCTGTGTGGCGATCAACATGACTCCGCTCTTAAAGCCTGCATCATCTCCTAAGATTGCTCCCTGCGGAAACATCTCCAGGAAAAAGCCCTCTTTTAAAACCTGCACGCACTGCTTGATCGCTTTGATATCGGTCGCATTCCGGTCAAGTCTGATGCAGCCGGCAGCACGCATAAATGCCGCTTTTACTTTTCCTTCCATTGCGATCTCGCCGACCACGTAATGCACTCTCTTATACCAAAAGGCCGTCTCTAAAACCATGGGGTCGGAAAAACCTGAATGGTTTGCCGCGATGATCGCTCCGTCTTTGATGTTTTTTATTTTCTGTTTGTCTCCCAGATATATTTTTTTGATCCGATAAAAAGGGATCAGCGCCATCAGAAAAAAGCGCCCCAGATCCATCGGAAATTTATCGATCCGGAAGATCTTGTGTTTTCGTTTCATGAACAGTTACAATTACTTTCCTAAAGTTTCTCTTTATTTTGCATAATTCCATGCAGTATCTAATCCGATTTCGATCATCTCATTTAATGCCCGTTCACGGAGGTCCACATCCATTTCCACCCCGCTCAGAATGCTGTTTGAAATCGTAAAGAGCGCTAAGGCTTTCTTCCCTGCCTGGTCCGCATTTGCATAAAGAGCTGCTGCCTCCATCTCAAATGCGTCAACGCCTCTTCCGGCCCACTTCTCTACAATTCCTTCTTCCATGCTGTAGTAAATTTCTTCTGTCAAAACAGATCCGACATGATGTTTGATATTTTTCTCTTCCGCGATTTTGACTGCCTGCTTTAAGAGTTCCTCATTCGCCTTCGGAATATAATCCTTTGGAAGCGTAAAGTTCCTTAAGAAATTGGAATTCGTATAAGCGGTCTCTGCAAAGAGCACTTCGCCGATTTTCACATTCTCCTGAATACTGCCGGCGGTACCCACGCGGATGATCATATCGGTATCATAAAAATTAAACAGCTCATACGTATAAATGCTGATAGACGGGATGCCCATGCCGCTTGACATGACAGTAATTTTTCTGCCCTTCCAAAATCCCGTGTAGCCCTGTACGCCGCGCACATTGTTCACCAGTTTTGCATCCTCTAAAAATTCTTCTGCAATATATTTTGACCGCATCGGATCTCCCGGCATGATCACAACATTTGCCATTTCTTCTTTCGTTGCTTTGTTATGTGGAGTTGGTATGTTCATTTTTTCTCTCCTTTATTTTTTCAGTGCGTCATAAATATCACGCTTACTAACGCCGCGATCTTTCGCGGCCATTTTCATTGCTTCTTTTTCTTCAAATCCCTGATTGGTATAGAAACTCACATGATCTTCAATGCTCATTTCTTCCCAGCTTTTGATCTCTTCTTCTTTGAGTTTTTCTTTATCTGCGCCCTCGATCACGAGTACCATTTCACCCTTTGGCTCATTCACCTCAAAATACAAGAGTAGTTCCGGTATGGTAGAAAGGAGGATATCCTCATGAACCTTTGTCAGTTCCCTGCAAAGATTGATCTTTCTCTCTCCAAGAACTTCCTCTAACTCTTTCAAAGTCTTAACAAGTCTGTGCGGAGCTTCATAAAGTACGATCGTGCGCGTCTCGTTTCGGAGACTTTCCAGGACTTCTCTCCGCTCTTTTTTATCCGAAGGAAGAAAACCTTCAAACACAAAACGTCTCGAAGACAAAGGGCTCATGGAAAGTGCGACCACAAGCGCAGAAGCTCCCGGAAGTGAGGTAACTTCAACCCCTGCCTCAAATGCAGCCTTGGCAAGTTCTTCACCCGGGTCTGAGATCGCAGGAGTTCCTGCGTCCGTTACAAGCGCGATATTTTTTCCGGCTAAGAGTTCTTCCACTAAAACCTTTGCCTTATCATATTTATTGTGTTCATGATAGCTCGTAAGTTTTGCCTTGATGTCATAGTGATTCAGCAGTTTCAAGGTATGGCGCGTATCCTCCGCCGCAACAATATCAACGCTCTTTAAGGTCTCTAAAACCCTGAGCGTAATATCTTCCAGATTGCCGATCGGCGTTGCGCATAAAAATAATTTTCCTGCCATTTTTTATCCTTTAGAAATGATAGATCTCATCGATCTCATCGCTATACACATTTTTATCTTTGTATATGATCAGTGGTTTTTCCACTTTCATAAAAGTTCCGCCGCCGCTTGCAGCTTCGATCAAAACCATTACAGCCTTATCATCAACAAAGGAGTGCACCATACGGAGCCGCTTTGGTTCCATCCCGTTTTGTTTTAATGTTGTGATCAGCTCCGCAAGTCTTTCCGGCCGATGTACGAGAAAAAGTTTGCCGCCGGATTTTAAGAGTTTTTTCGCCGCCTTTACTACATCTTCAAAACTGCATTTGATCTCATGGCGGGCAATCGCTTTTCCTTCGTCCGGATTTGTAAGGCCTCCATCCGTTTTCATATACGGAGGGTTGCAGGTTACAACATCAAAGCTTCCTAAAGGAAAAAGTTGATCCGCTTCCTTTAAATCTCCACAGACGATTTTGATATCTTCTTCTAAGTCATTCAGTTTTACGGAGCGCTCTGCCATCTCTGCCATGGCGCTTTGAATCTCCAGACCCGTGATGTCTCTTGATCCTGTCTTTGCTCTCAGCAAAAGCGGAAGGATCCCCGTTCCGGTCCCTAGATCAATGATCTTATCCTTTGTACCGGCCTGAACAAAACCAGAAAGAAGTACCGCATCCATGCCAAAACAAAACCCATTTTTGTTTTGGATTATGCGGTAACCATTTCTTTCTAAATCGTCTATTCTTTCTCCCGGCAGTAAGCTAACTTCCACTTATTCTTTTTCCAGTTCTTTGAGTGCTTTCATCTCTTCATCAGAGACCTGGTTTTTATCCTGATTCTGGTTTTTCTTTTTCTTTTTCTTCTTTGTGAACTTCAGATCCTTAGGTCCATATTCTCTCGCTTCTCTTTCATCGTCTCCAAGATCAACGATCACGCGGATCCTCTGCTTCAAGATATTAACGGAATCAACGACTGCATGATAGCCGTCCTCTGTCGTTGCCTCATCTCCCGGATGCGGAAGATTTTTGCTGAGATCTAAGTATGCTTCTTCTTCATATTTGATGCAGCACATTAAGCGTCCGCAGCTTCCTGAGATCTTGGTCGGGTTCAAAGATAAGTTCTGGTCTTTCGCCATACGGATCGATACCGGAACAAACTCGGACTGGAACGCATGACAGCAGAACTCTCTACCGCAGATTCCATAACCGCCAAGCGCCTTGGTCTCATCACGCACACCGATCTGGCGAAGCTCGATCCTTGTGCGGTAAACGGATGCAAGATCCTTGACCAGCTCTCTAAAGTCTACACGTCCATCTGCTGTGAAATAGAAGAGGATCTTATTTCCATCAAATGTATATTCCACATCGACCAGTTTCATTTTAAGACCATGCTTTGCGATCTTTTCCAGGCATACTTCAAATGCCTTCTTCTCTTTTTCCTTATTATCTGCCGCCTTCTTTTCGTCCGCTTCTGTTGCAAGACGAAGAACCGGCTTTAATGCTCCCACGATCTCAGAATCATCGATTTCCTTTGGTCCTGTTGCGACCCAGCCATATTCCACGCCGCGCGCAGTCTCAACGATGACATGGTCCCCTGTCTGAAGCTTGATATCTGCCGGATCGAAATAATAGATCTTTCCGGTCTTTTTAAATCTGACTCCTACTACTTTTATCATAAAACTATCCTTTCAGTTTCTATTTATATTCTTCCCTGATCTTCAGGTATAAAGTTTCAAATACAGCTTCTGCTTTTACGCCGGACTGAAGTCTTAAAGCTGCCTCTTTCACGCGCTCCGTGATCCTTCCGAGCCCTTCAAAAGATAAGCTTTCAGACTGCCTTTTTAAAACGGCCTTATCACCTTCAAAATACAGACCTTCTTCTGCTGCACCGGCTTTGCACATCAACATATCCCGGTACCATTTGAAGATGATGTCGATGACTTTTCCGCCGCGCTCTTTATCCATCTCTGTTGCAAGATTATAGATCTCGAACGCGTCGATATTCTTCATATTTTTAAGGGTCTTTACCGTCTCATCCTTGAGTTCTCTTAAAAGTCCTTCGGATGCTAAGTCTTTTGCGATCCCTAAGTTGCCGCGGGCAAAGCCTGCGCACTCTTTCGCCTCGCCTTTCGGAGTGCCGTTTGCAATTAACTCCTGCTCGATCTCATCTCTTGTTAAGCCTTCCATATCCATGCGGATACAGCGGGAGCGGATCGTATCTAACAGCGCATCTGCGTTATCGGTTAAGATCAAAACGAGCACATATTCCGGTGGTTCTTCGATCGTCTTAAGCAGCGCATTCTGTCCATGCTCATTTAAAAGCTGGGCATCGGCAATGATATAGATCTTATAAGGCCCATAATATGGCGCAACGCTAACAGTATTTACAACCTGATCGCGGATCTCCTGAACGGAAAGCACCGTCGGCTTTTCATGCACGGTCCAGATGATATCCGGATGGTTTCTGGTTGCCGCTTTGATGCAGGAAGGACAAACCCCGCAAGGAGCTTTTTCAATCTCCTCATCACAAAGAAGCGTCGCTGCAAGATATGCAGCAAAAGTCTTTTTCCCGGAGCCTGCTGCTCCGTTAATGATATATGCATGAGGAAGCCGTCCAAGTTTTGCAGCTTCCTTTAAATGCCTGATATTATTCTGATTTCCAAGAATCTTCTGTATTTCGGACATGGGGCGATTATATCACAGAACGTATCATTTGTGCACAGAAGCCGCATCAATACGTTTTACCAAAGACTTCCTTGTAGATTTCTTTAAGACACTCTTCAAGCTCGATGTTTTCAAATCTTCTTTCAATACCTGCTGCCTTTAAATTTTCCTCACTGAAATCTTTGCTGTCTCCTAAAAATCTTCTGCAGACTTCCGCATAGCCCGGCTCCTTCTGCTTTCTTTCTCTCTGGATCGCGCGCTCTAAGCGCAGTCCGTCTTCTACTTCAATATAGATCGGAACCAGTTTGTCTGCTCCATAGTAATCCCTCATCTTGACATAGGACTCTAAGGTGCCGATATATAAATAATCGTGTTTCGAAAGATCCGTATTTTCATCATCAACGCTATAGTAATACCAGTCGCCATAAACCGTGTGGTAGACTCTCTTTTCGATCAGTTTTCCGGACTCTTCAAACGCCTTAAGATCTTCCTCTGTCGTGAAATGATATTCCACGCCTTCAGTTTCACCGGCTCTTTTCGGCCGCGTTGTATAACCTACATAAGGCTTTAAGCCAAGCCGCTCATCCTTCTGTATTCTGGCATAGATCGTGTCCTTTCCGGACGCGCTTTTTCCCATTAAAAAATAGATCTTTCCCATTGGATCACTTCCAGTCCTTCATCAATATATTCCCGCACTTTTTTCCATGTCTCCAGGGTAAATACCTCGCCCGGCGCAATGATCGGGCAGCCCGGCGGATAAAGATAAATAAAATCCTTAAATACTCTGTCCACTTTAGACAGATACAAAAGTGACAATTCTTCTAATTGCTTTTCGGTATAAAGCGGCTCTCCCGGATAGCTATGGACTCTTGCAGCTGCTGCAAGTCCTTTATAGAGTCTCTCAAATCCGCTTTCGATATCCATAACGCTCGTCATTGCCAGAACATGTCTGCATCCTGCCGCTTCCATCTGAAGTTTATGTTCTTTTAAAAGATATCTTCCGAGATCTGCTCCCGACATCTGACGGCTTACAAAGGTGAGCTTCGAAGGGTCCATATCAAAGATATGATATTGGCCGATCAGCTCCTCCCCTAAAAGATCGACTGCCTGAAGATTTTTATAGCGTTCCCTGAATACCTTCAGCATCTCCACATATTCATTAAACTCTTCTTCATTCTCCACGCACCATTCCACGCAATACTCACAGCTTGCAAGCAGCCCATAGGAAGGGGAAGTCGTTGTAAAGGTACTGAGCGCACGCTCCACTCTTCTCGCCAGCACATCATCTCCATTTACAAAGACAAGTGCAGTCTGGTTTAAAGATGGCAGCGTCTTATGAAGGCTCTGCACCACGATGTCTGCGCCAAGGTAGATCGCAGATACCGGGAAGGAATCGTGATACGGAAGATGCGCGCCATGTGCCTCGTCTACGATCAAAATCGCTTCATGCTTATGTGCGATCTCTGCAATTGTTTGAACGTCCGATAAGAATCCCTCGTAGGTTGGAGAGGTGATCACAACTGCCTTGATCCGGCTGTGGCGCGAAAGCATTTTCTCTAC
>CAMODY010000078.1 GCA_946611595.1 uncultured Clostridia bacterium
TTTTATAAATTGATGATCTTTATGATCGCAGCATTCTTTGCAGGAGTTGCCGGCGTTCTCTATGGAGAGACGATCGGAACGATCCGCCAGGAGACCTTCTCTTACAACTATTCGATCGAGATCCTGGTTATGGTCGTACTCGGCGGCATGGGTTCCATCAATGGTTCACTGATTGCGGCAGCAATTATTACTTATCTGAACATCATTCTTCAGAACCAGCTTTCCGGCGCACTGGCACCGGTAAAGAATATTGTCTATGCATTGATCCTGATCCTCATCGTTATCTTCAGCAATGCTCCGGCAATGAAACGTTTCCGCGAGTCGCTGAATCTAAAGAATCTATTTAAGCGAAAGAAGACTGCAGAAGATGCAGCAGCTAAGATCAACAACGACGAAGCGCATTGGGACCGCATCGAGACAAAGATCAAAATGGACGAAGTCTTAAGTGCTGACACCAGAACAACTTATGCAGATGCACCGGTTCCTCCTGGAGCAGACGTTGTTCCTATGGAAAGAACAAAAGATGAACTTTATCGTCATGTTGAAGAAGGAAAGGGGGAGGAATAAATGTCTGAATATGTATTAGAGACGAAAAATTTAGGAATCTCCTTCGGCGGACTGAAAGCAGTTCAGGATGCCAACATCAAAATCAAAAAAGGACAGATCTACGGAATGGTCGGCCCGAATGGTGCGGGTAAAACTACGGTGTTCAATATGCTGACCGGCGTGTATCTTCCGACAACCGGAACGTTCTATCTTGATGGGGAAGAGCTGAAAGGCAAAACCCAGGAACAGATCAACCATAAAGGTATCGCAAGAACCTTCCAGAACATTCGTTTGTTCAGCAACATGAGCGTAATCCGAAATGTAATGGTTGGCCTTCACAACCAGCCGCAGTATAAATGCAGTTTCTTAACCAGTATGCTGCGTCTGCCAAAGCACTTCAAAGTTGAAAAAGCAATGAGAGCTCGTGCAAAAGAGATCTTAAAGATCTTTGGGCTGGAAGATGAGCGGAACAACCTTGCCTGCAACCTGCCATATGGTAAGCAGAGAAAACTTGAGATCGCAAGAGCACTTGCAACAAATCCGAAACTTCTGCTTTTGGATGAGCCGGCAGCAGGTATGAACCCGCAGGAGACAGCAGACCTTGTTGATATCGTCTACAAGATCCGTGATGAGTTTGATCTGACGATCCTTTTGATCGAGCATGATATGTCCTTCGTCTCCGGACTTTGCGAGGAACTGACAGTACTGAACTTCGGAACCGTCCTGGCACAGGGCAAGACAGCCGACTGCCTGAACGATCCGGAAGTTATCAAAGCATATATCGGAGGTTGAGCCATGGCATTATTAGAAGTTAAAGACCTTCAGGTTTATTATGGCGTGATCCAGGCGCTGAAAGGGATCAGCTTTACAGTTGAAGAAGGCGAGATCGTTACTCTGATCGGAGCAAATGGTGCCGGCAAGACGACCACGATGCAGACAATCGTTGGTCTGATCCCATCCAAGGGAGGTTCGATCACCTATGATGGTACCGATATCACGAAGTTTCCGTCTCATAAGATCGTAAACCGCGGACTGACACAGGTTCCGGAAGGTCGTCGTATTTTCCAGGAACTTACCGTCTATGATAATCTGATGCTTGGCGCATATCTGGAAAGAGATCTGAAAAAGATCAAAGACCGTATCGAGGAAGTTTTTGAACAGTTCCCGATCCTGAAAGAAAGAAGAACGCAGGTTGCAGGAACCTTATCCGGCGGTGAGCAGCAGATGCTTGCAATGAGCCGTGCGCTGATGGCAAACCCGAGACTGCTAATGCTCGATGAGCCTTCGATGGGACTTTCCCCGCTTCTTGTAAGTCAGGTCTTTGAGATCATCAAGGATATGAACAAGAAGGGGATCACCATTTTGCTGGTTGAGCAGAATGCGGAAAAAGCACTCAGTATTGCGGACCGCGCCTATGTTCTTGCAAACGGCATGATCACCCACTCCGGAACAGGAGCGGAACTTGCCGGATCCGAAGAGATCAAGAAAGCTTATCTTGGAGGCTGATAAAAACTAGAATGGTTAGAGCTTATTTATTAAATAGAAAAGAATTAGAAAACATCAAATTTGATCCGGCCATCCTTTCCGAGGGCCGTCGTGAGAAGATCGAAAAGATCAAACACGAAGATGATAAGGAACTTGGAACCTGCGTGGAGCTTTTACTGATCCATGCATTAAAGGACCTCGACCCGGAGATTTCCCTTCCGCTTCAGATCACGGAAGAAGAAGGCGGCAATCTGCTTTTAGATTCCAAAGTCAACGGATATGAGAAATTGTATTTCAATATGTCCCATTCCAAGGACTATGCACTTTGCGCAGTTTGCGATAAGCCGATCGGTGTCGATATTGAATGCATCAAAACAAAAGATGTTTCCCATATGGACAAGATCCTTCACGAGACAGAGAACAAGATCCTGGGATTTATCACAAACTCGGAAGAGCAGAAGCATTATTTCTATGAATGCTGGGTTACAAAGGAAAGCTATCTGAAAAACTTAGGCTGCGGACTCACCATTCGCCCAAGAGACTTCTATGTAGAAGAAGATGTCCTCGAGACGAATGATGCGAATCTGAAAAAAAGATATGTTCATGTCTATAAGGCAAATGAGATCGAAAATGCGGACTGGCACTTTGATGCAAGTTACCGGATGGCAATCTGCACGCAGAAAAAAGACGCGGATACCAAAGTTGTTCTTTTAAGTTCTGAGGATTTTTCTGATTTGTAAAAAAGAAAAACCTAATCCATAAAGAAGAAATTAAAATTTGAAAAGCCGGGAAGAAAATCCCGGCTTTTTTGTGCGTAGTCAATCCAAATTTATCTATATCTTTGGCGCGGCGCCGAAGTGTGCGGGCGCCTGTTAGGAGTCCTGGTTCTTTTTTTATTTTTGCTGCTTCCATAGAAGGCAATCAGAAGGATCAGCACAACCAAAATGAACAGGACCAGATAAAGCGGACTGATGTAGTGAACTTCAGTGAACGCTGCCGGAGCAATTTCAAGTTCCGGATCAAGGTAGATCGGAGCAGAACCTAAGTCGTGGTCGGCATAGCGGTAGTTGATCATGCCATATAAAGTTCTGCCGTTTTCCTGCGCTTCCGCCTGGAGTTCCGCTTTAAGTTCAAGGTCCAGATCATCTGCGAAGATCAGCTCAGACTCTAACTGATCAAAGGAAATTGCATTGAGGGTTAAAATCTGGGCGGAAGGGTCCAGCACAACTTTTGCTTTATCAACCGCATCAGAAAAACGGCGCTCATAAGCAGAGGCATTTTTCATGGAAAAGCTGTTGAACGTATAGTCCAAAAGCGCCTTCGCTTCAGAGAAGATTCCGGTATAGGCACCTTTCATCTGCACGGCGATCACGGTGAAACCATCGCGTGCGGCAAAGGATACCAGGCATCTTCCGGATTCATCCAGGAAACCGGTCTTTCCGCCGATAACATCCGGATCATAGTATTCAGATTCAGGATCCATCAGAAGATCCCAGTGTTTGAACTTTTTCTCATCCGGATCCATGTTGGTAGGAGCGGCATAATAGATTTCCGTGGACATGATATCGACGAAGGTTGAATTTTTAAACGCCTCCTGTGCGATCAGCGCAAGATCATGTGCAGTTGTATAGTGATCTTTTGAGAAAAGACCATGCGGATTTGTAAAATGCGTATTCGTACAGCCAATTTCAGCTGCGCGTTCATTCATCATATCCGCAAAAGCTTCGACCGATCCTGCAACATGCTCTGCCAAAGCAACGCCACAATCATTTCCGGACTGGATCATCAGACCATAAAGCACATCCTTAAGCGGCATCTGTTCTCCGGCCTGGGCTTTGATCGTAACGGCAGCCTCTTCCAGGTTTACTGCATTTTCGGAAAAGGTTACGGTCTCATTCAGATCGCAGTTTTCAATCACGACCAATGCCGTCAGGATCTTTGTGGTACTTGCAGGGTATCTTTGTGTATCCGCATCTTTTTCATAGAGAACCGTTGAAGTAGAGTTTTCCATGATATATACGGATTCGGATTCTGTTTCCGGTGGAGTCGGCCAGACATGATTATAATAAGCATCGGAAGAAGGAGCCGCTGTATCTGTAGCAGCACCGGCTGCGGTCGTTTCTTCTGGAGCCGCCGTCTCTTCCTCTGCCAGAACTGTATTCATCGGTATGAATGCTAAAACCAGTGCCAGAAAGAAAGGCGCTGTTCGTTTCAGAAATTTTTTCATAGAGGTATTATACAATGAATGCCTTAAATTGCAAAAAAAATCTCGATTCAAACGCTGTTTCTATATATAATAGGAAAAGAACACAAAAAAAAGGATGACTAAACAGATGAGACTACGCAATATTCCCGGAGCCCGGGAAGTGATCGCAGAAAGCGAGTTTGTAATAAAAGAAGAACCGGCAGAAGGTGTAGAGGTCGATGACCGCTATCATAAAGCCGGAGATAAATGGGTGAAAGAAGGCGGCCGCAGAGTACTCGGCGACTGGTATGTGAAAGGCCACTGGAATGAGGTCTTTGGAAATGAGAATCCGCTGAGAGTCGAGATTGGCATGGGCAAGGGAACCTTTATCATGCGCATGGCCAAAGCATTTCCGGAAATCAACTTCGTTGGAATTGAAAAATATTCCAGCGTCCTGCTTCGTGCGATTCAGAAGCAGGAAGAAGAGAATCTTCCAAATGTAAAATTCATCCGTATGGATGCAGAATACATCGAGGATGTTTTTGCTGAAGGAGAAGTGGATCGGATCTATTTAAACTTCTCAGACCCGTGGCCAAAAGATAAACACGCGAAACGAAGATTGACATCGCGTCAATTTTTGGAGCGTTATGATAAGATCCTGAAAGCGGACGGCATCGTTGAATTTAAAACAGATAATGATGATCTTTTTGCGTTTTCCTTAGAGGAGATTCCGGAAGCCGGATGGAAGATCGAAGCACAGACCTTTGATCTGCATAGCGATGTGCAAATGAATGAAGGCAATATCATGACCGAGTATGAAGAACGCTTCTCCAGTCAGGGAAACAAGATTCATAAGGTGATCATAAGCCGGGAGAAAGTACAGTCGTGAAAGAAAGCGTTTGGCAGAAAGGTTTGACGGGAAAATAAAATGGCAAGAGATTATTGGCGCGGCGGTAACATGCTGTATCCGGTGCCGGCAGTGATGGTAAGCTGTCAGCGAAAAAATGAAAAACCAAATATCATAACTGTGGCGTGGGCAGGGACGATCTGTTCTGATCCTGTCATGCTTTCAATCTCTGTCCGGAAAGAACGTTATTCTCATGCCATTATAAAAGAGACTGGAGAATTTGCAGTCAACCTGGTAACAACAGACCTTGTGCGGGCAGCAGATTACTGCGGCGTAAAAAGCGGAAGGGATATTGATAAATTTACACAGTGTCAGTTAACGCCGATAAGATCAAAGACGATTGATGCACCATCAATTGAAGAAAGTCCGCTTTCGCTTGAATGCAAAGTGAAAGAGATTATTGAACTCGGAAGCCACGACATGTTCCTTTCGGAAGTTACAGCGGTTTCTGTTGATGAGCAGTACATGGATGAAAAGGGAAAGTTTCATTTAAATGATACGAAGCTCTGTGCTTATTCACATGGCGAATATTTTGAACTTGGAAAAAAGATTGGGAAGTTTGGCTATAGCGTCAGGAAGAAAAAAGACAGGTAATTATCAATGAGAAACGTAAAAGCTCAGAGAAGATATATGATCATACTGGACATCGTACTGATCATCGCATTGATCTGCGGTATCGTAGGCTTATTGATTGCAGGCGAGACCATCATCGATTCCATCTTCCATACACTGATGATGTTTACGCTGGCATATTTTTGGGAACCGGCAAACGTTCTGGTCAATATTGCCAGATATTTAGCCGCGTTCTTTACCTTCAGTGCGATCGTTGCACTTGTCTTCAGTGCGTTCCAGATTCTGCTGGACCGTATCCGCGGAATGAAAAAGAACAGCACGTATATCTATGGAGACAATGAAATTGCAAAAGAGTATTTAGCTAAAAATAAAAAAGCGATTCAT
This sequence comes from uncultured Clostridia bacterium, assembly GCA_946611595.1. GTDB lineage: Bacteria > Bacillota > Clostridia > Lachnospirales > Lachnospiraceae > RGIG5612. The sequence continues at coordinate 6,081 of CAMODY010000078.1, forward strand.
GGTATTCATGGATTTGTAGAAGCCGATAACTATATTTTATTAGACACGGAAGAGAAGAATTTGATCTTCTGTATGGAACATCGTGACGACTTAAAAGGAAAGCGGGTTTTCATGAAGACCGAAAACCTTCCGGGAGTCCTCTACAGGGATAAAAATCTCAGATCATTCTCTCCGGAAGAGCTGGCAGGAAGAAAACTTTGGGATTACTATGATCTGATCGATAAGGCATATGATGAGAATGGAAACCCAAGAAAACTGACGGTTTCTCTGATCGGATGGGGAAAACTCGGAGAGCAGATCTTATTCTACGGACTTATGGCCAATTCCTTTGCGGATGTGACCTATCATATTTTTGGAGATTCCCACGTATTTGAAATGCTTCATGCAGACCATCTGGAAGATCTTGGGATTCAGGCATATGAAACGGACTGGTATGATCATATTGATGTGATCAAAAAATCAGATATGATCATCATTGCGGAACAGAAAAACCAGATACAGCTAATCAATAGTCTGTTCATGGTGTCTTCTGAGCTCAGGGTCGTTGTCTGCGCTGCTTTCCGCGGAGATGAGGCAAATAAGAAGCTTCTTCTTCAGAACAGAGCAGGAACAATACCTGCGGAAAATCTGACATTTTATAACTGGACAAAAGCATCGCGTTCGTTAGAAGCACTGAAGAAGGAAGAACGGTTGTTAAATGCCGATCTGGACAAAGAAGATTTTACGCAGAAAAAGCTGCGCAGGAGAATTCAGCAGGAATGGGCAAGCATGGATACTTTCAGGAGATATGCATACCTGAATCTTCTGGATCTCCATCAGGTATATGATAAGATGAGAAAAGTCTGGGGAGATAGGGTAACGAAAGAGGAACTCTTAAGGCTTGTTCACAACAGAGTCCTTCATTACTACTGGTACCATAACTGGAATTACTCTCCGCTTCCGGATCCGGATCATCCTGAAAAAGAATTGAATGAGGTTAAGAGACTGACACGCAGGCTCAGACCTTTAGAGGAATTAAGCGAAGAAGAGAAAGACATGGAATACAGGATCGTTCAGGACGTGTTGGATTCTTTTAAGGAAGAAGAAAAAGCTGAAAAGTAATGGAAATATATTGAAATGAAAGGTAGCCGCAGTTACAATAACTGCAATCTTTTGAAATCAAACAATTAAATCATTCATTAACAGGAAGGAGCAATGCATGGCACTTTTAAATCGCCCGGACACAATGGAAAGAATCAATACCCCTGAACTGGCGCAGGCATTTATTGCGGAACAGATTCAGGATATCAAAGCACAGGTTGGAGATAAAAAAGTACTCCTTGCCTTATCCGGTGGAGTCGACTCATCCGTTGTTGCAGCGCTGTTGATCAAAGCGATTGGAAAACAGCTCGTTTGCGTACATGTAAATCATGGCCTCTTAAGAAAAGGAGAGCCAGAGCAGGTTATCAAAGTATTCAAAGATGAGATGGATGCAAACCTCATCTATGTTGATGCAGTAGACCGCTTCCTGGATAAACTTGCGGGAGTTGACGATCCGGAAGAGAAGCGCCACATCATTGGAGAAGAATTTATCGATGTCTTTGCAGAAGAAGCGCGTAAGTTAGAAGGCGTAGAGTTCCTGGCACAGGGAACTATCTGGCCGGACATCTTAGAGAGTGAAGCAGGAATCAAAGCCCATCATAATGCAGGCGGACTGCCGGCAGATATTGCAGATCGTTTTGAATTGGTTGAGCCGGTTCGTATCCTGTTTAAAGATGAAGTTCGTGTAGTCGGAAAAGAACTTGGACTTCCGGATGACATGGTTTATCGTCAGCCGTTCCCGGGACCGGGACTTGGCGTCCGCTGCGTAGGCGCGATCACACGTGACCGCTTAGAGGCGGTTCGTGAATCCGATGCGATCCTCCGCGAAGAGTTTGCAAAGAACGGACTTGCAGGAAAAGTATGGCAGTACTTTACAGTTGTTCCGGATTTCAAGAGCACCGGAATCAAAGACGGAAAGCGTACATTCGAATGGCCGTGCATCATCCGCGCGATCAACACAACCGACGTTGTTGAAGTAACGGTTGAGCATTTAGATCCGGCACTGATGGATCATCTGGCAATGCGTATCACAACCGAAGTCGAAGGTATCAACAGAGTCCTTTATGACTTCACACCAAAACCACCGGCAACGGTCGAGTACGAATAAA
>CAMODY010000079.1 GCA_946611595.1 uncultured Clostridia bacterium
GATTGCTAATTAGGGCAATTTGGCTTATACTTGTGCTGTTATGGATATCACGATCAGAGATTATATCAAAAAAATATCCAGGGCGAATCTGATCTTCCCGGCAATTGTATTGATAGTTGCTGTGGTGGTTCTTTTTCTGATCCCGTTCCGGCAGATCTTCAGCCCGCCAAAGGCGACTTCGATCGACGAGATCATTAAACTTTATAATAACGGCGCTAAATACGTAGATTTCAGTTTAAATGATCTTCACTATACGACCTATGATTATTACACAGGACAGGCAGATAATGCTTCCTGTTATTACTATATCCTGGATGAAGATAACGGCCCTACCTGTGTCTTTTTCCTGATCCCGGCAAAATACACGAACGACCGTGCAGATGTTTTGGAAACTTATTCTGCAAGAGCCCGTTTTGTTTCGGGCGGAGACCGCTTTGAAACCTTCCTTTCCGGTTTTTCTACAGATATCGGATGGAATACGGAGGCGCTTTCTGAGATCAGCGGCCATTTTGCCGTCAGCCAGTACGACTACCGTCCGGGATTTATCATGACGATCTCGATCCTGCTCTTTGCGATCATACTTGCCTGCCTGGCTTATATCATTGCGAACATCATCTTTATGATCGTGCCGCATCTGCATCCTGCCTGCAAGCGCTTAAAACGTTTTGGTCTGGATGGAAAAGACTTTACAGAGATTGACAGAGAACTGAAAGACGCTCTGCTCTTTCGGGCCGGCCGTATCTATATTACGGAAAACTATCTGGTTGCGCTTGGCAAACGTAGCATCTGGATGGTTCCGTTATTCAATATCGTCTGGGCATACAAGTTTTCCAACTGGAATCCTTTCGTAAAGAAAAATAAACTCAGTTATTCCCTGATCGTGATCACGAGTCCAAAAGACAAAGTCCGTATCAGTGGCAATAAGAAATCTCATACCGACAGAGTTCTTCAGTTCCTCGAAGAAAACTTCAGCCATATCGTTGTTGGATACAGTGATGATATCCGCGAAAAAATGGAAGAATTGTTATGACCCCTCAGCGAAGATTAAAACAGATACTTGCGATCATCGCCCTGGTAATCATAGCAGGGCTTTATATTGTTACGCTGATCCTCGCGCTCTCCGGCAATGAAAACACCAAGCATCTTTTTACTGCAAGCATCATCACCACCATCGCAGTTCCATTGTTTATGTATGTCGTCTACTGGGTTTATAATCTGGTAAAGGGACAGGCAGAGGATGCCCGAAATAAAACTGCTCCACCCGATGAGGCGGAGCAAGCAGAAGAACCTGAAGAATAAGATCATATAAAAAAGTCTGACTTTCATCAGACTTTTCTTTTTATCTGTCTATAAGCTTTTCTAACCGGAGATGTGATCGCTCCAAAGAGGATCACGATCGGGAAGATCTCTAAACGTCCGATCAGCATATCAATAATAAAGACGATGCGGCTCCACCATGCATAGTTTCCAAAGCCGGCAGCCCCGACATTCTTAAACTCGATTCCGTTGTTGTTGATTGCCGTTGCAACAGAAGCAAATGCAGTTCCAAAATCCATGGAATCTTCGGTAGTTACGATTAGCATAGAGCCTACATAAATCATAACAAATAATCCGAAGTAGACCAGGATATCCTTGATGATCTCATCGCTGACCATCTGCTTATTAAAGAAGGTGACATTGATGCTGCGCGGATGCATTTTTTTCTTAATATAAAGTCTCAAGGATTTTACAAGTATTACAACACGGGAGACCTTAATGCCGCCGCCGGTACTTCCCGCACATCCACCGATGAACATCACAAGAAGCATCAAGCCTCGTGTAAACAAAGGCCATTGATTATAATCGAATGCTGCAAAACCGGTTGAGGTCATTGCAGAAACTCCGGCAAAGGCACTTGCTCTTAAAGTCTCACCAAAGTTTGCAAACTGATGACCTGTAATATACAAGTTTGCTGTTATGATCACGACAGTTGCTGCCATGATGATCGTATACCAGATAAGCTCTGTATCTGCCAGCGCCTTTTTCGTTTTCTTTGTAACGACAAGAAAGAACAAACTGAAGTTGATACCGGCCAGATACATAAAAATGATAACAATGATCTGTTGTGCCGCAGTAAAAGTCGCAAGGGAAGAATTCAGGAACGAAAATCCACCGGTTGCAAGAGTACCGAAGGAAATAATACAAGCCTGAAATACAGAAAGTTTTGCGATCACCAGCGCAATGATCTCTGCTACAGTCAGTACAAAATATGCAATATATAAGAACTTTGCAGTCTCGCTGATCTTCGGCACTACTTTATCGGTCGTAGGCCCCGGTGCCTCAGCACGCATGATATGCATGGATGCTCCACCGGCTACAGGAAGCAGTGCAAGTACAAACACCAGAACGCCCATGCCTCCGATCCAATGTGTCAGGCTTCGCCAGAACAGCATGGAATGACTTGCCGCTTCTACATCCGGGAGAATAGAAATTCCGGATGTCGTAAATCCGGAAACAGATTCAAAGACTGCATTAATATAATCAGGGATCAGACCGGAAATGCAAAACGGAACAGCACCCGCAAGGCCCATAACGATCCATGCCAGTGCAACGATCAGATATCCGTCTTTCGAGAAAAAGTTCTGGTCATCAGGTTTGATCATATAGAGCGGGACTCCGATTACTGCGAGTCCTACGATCGTGATCAGAAAGTAGATCCAGTCTTTTTCATGATAGATAAATGCAACGATCATAGGCAGCAGCATAAAGGCGCCTGTGATCAGCATAATAAAACCTAAAATTTTTAAAATACGTTTCCAGTTCATTTATGCAAAAATCTCCGCAAACTTACTGATGCCCTGAATCGTCGTCACAACGAGAAGTGTATCACCCGGCTCAAACGTATCCGAGCCTCCAGGTACAAAAGTTCTGCCCCTTCTGCTGACATTCGCAATAAGCAGATTCTTTTTGAATTGAATATCCTGAAGCGTCTCGCCAATGTGCGGACAATCTTCATGAACGATAAACTCCAGCACTTCTACCTTATTATCAATAATATGGCTCATGGACTGGAATTCACCTTCCACTGCATTTCCCATTGCGCGGACATAACGAATAATACGGTCAACAGCGATGTATTTCGCATTATAGACGCTGCCATAACCAAGGTTGAACAGCATATCCTCAAAGTCCGTCTTTTTGATCTTGGAAATGATTTTTGCATCCGGACAATGCCTTGTCAGATACATCGCGATCAATGTATTTGTCGCATCGCTTCCCGTAAGGCAGGCAACCGCAGATGACTGCAGAATACGTTCCTCTGATAACAGCTTTGTATCCATACCGTCACCACAGATGACATTCGCAACTTTAAGGTCTGCATCCAGCATCCTGCACTTTTCCGGATTCTGATCAACGACCTTCAGCATAATGCCGTCTTCAATCGCCATTTTACCAAGATAGTAACCAAGTTTTCCGCCACCGATGATCGTCAGGTCACGGATACGTTCTGTGTTGTAATTCAGCTTTTTAAAGAAAGCATCTGCATCTTCTCTCGATGCTACAAAGGAAAGCGTATCACCGGCTTTGATCTCGGTAAAACCATTCGGGATAAAGACTTGCTCATCTCTTTTTATCGCGCAGAAAAAGACATGCGTTTTAATGACGCTATAGACATCTTTGATCTGGACATTGCAGATCGGGGTTCCTTCTTTTACATAACAGGTAAGGATCTCTGTTCTTCCTTTTGCAAATGTCTCGACCTGACCTGCAGATTTAAAGCGAAGGGACTTAAAGATCTCTCTTGCCGCTTCATAATCTGGATTGATCGTCATAGAAAGACCTAAGGTATCGCGAACAACACTGATACTTTTTTCATAGACAGGATTGCGAACTCGCGCAATCGTATTTTTAACGCCCATCTGACTTGCGATCAGACAGATGATCAGATTTTCCTCATCATCAGCCGTCATTGCAAGCATCAGATCTGTATGTTCAACATCTGCACTCTTAAGTACATCTGTAGACTTTGCATCTCCGACCATGCACATGACATCCTGTGTATTTGCAAGATAATTCAAACGACTCTCTTCGGGATCGATCACGATGATGTCGTGGTTTTCTTCACATAAATGTTCGGCCAGGGCTGTGCCGACTTTGCCGCATCCGGCAATGATAATTTTCATAGTAATTCCCTCTTATTTTTTCGCTGTTCCTTATTATAGACCTAAGATCTACAAAATCAAGCAATATCGGGCAGAAGAAACACTTCCCTGCCCGATTTCTAAAGTCAATAATTTTGTTTTAAACCAGATACTTATTCTTTCCCAAGCGACAGATTCTTCTCTGTGGCTTTCACAATCGCTTGAGATACCGCTCCCCTAAAGCCATGCTCCTCAAGAGTTGTAACTCCAACGATCGTAGAGCCGCCCGGCGAGCAGACATTATCTTTTAACACACCCGGATGTTCACCCGTCTCAAGCACCATAGCCGCAGATCCGAGCACAGTCTTTGCTGCAAGCCGGATGGCCTGAGCACGCGGAACTCCAACCTCTACTGCTCCATCCGCAAGGGCTTCAATGAACATATAGGTATAAGCCGGAGCACAGGAACTGACTGCGGTTGTATAGTCGATGGCTCCTTCATTTACTTTTTCAAACTCACCGGCTTCTTTTAAGATCGCCTGAAATTCTGTAAAGACTTCTTCTCCTACTGCATCCGGAGCATCGCCGTCTCCGCTGATCAGGATCATTCCCTCGCCTACCATGACCGGCGTATTTGGCATAATGCGAATGACGGGAACATTCTCTCCAAGGCACGCTTTCACTGCACTGACTTTCACGCCTGCAGCAATCGTAACAACAATCTTTTTCTGTCCGTTTTTGATCGCCTCGTTGATCACCGGCGCGATTTCTCTTGCTACGTCACGGATCAGATGCGGTTTAACTGCAAGAACAACATATTCCGCTTCTTTTGCGACATCGGCATTCGAAGCTGCTCTGCAACCTGACTGCTTTGCAAGTTCAAGTGCTTTTTCCGGAACATGGTCAGCAATCACAACCTCTTTCGGGTCGATTCCTTTACACGCTGCTACGATCAGCGCTCCTCCCATATTACCGCATCCAATAAATCCGATCTTTGCCATATCAACCTCTCATTCCTGATAAAACCTAAGAGAATACTTTTTGTTGATGATACCTTACCTTTATTTTCATTTCAAGTATTTGCCGACGCGTGAAGTAATCAGGATGGCGAGTGCCATTTTAATGAGATCCGGAATGATAAACGGAACCACGCAGGAAGCAAGTGCGGCGCCAAGAGTCATAGGTCCTGTCTGCCTTGCATAAACAACCATGAACCAAGCCGTTCCAAAGGCATAGCAGACCAACAGACCTGCCAGCATTGCAATAATGCGGATATAAAGCTTGCTTCCAAACAAAGCTTCAATCAGCCAGTAAAGAAGTCCCATTAAAACGAATGCCACGATATAACCGCCGGTTGGTCCGATAATGATTCCAAACCCGCCGGAAAAACCTGCAAAGACAGGAACACCGACAGCACCCAAAAGGATATATACAAGGATTGAGATCGTGCCTCTTTTTCCGCCTAACAGCCCCAAAACACAAAAGACTGCAAAGGTCTGCATCGTAAACGGAACCGTTGTCGGAATGCTGATCCAGGAGCAGACCGTGATGATCACTGCGCCCAGCGCCATATAGGCAAGATCGATTGTTTTCATTTTTCTTTTTGTCATAACCATGATGTTCTCCTTATGCTGCTTGTTTCTATATATTATATTTAATCTGCAAAAAAGCCATGCCGGACGCTCTTACAAAGTTCGTACCAGTTACAGTTTCCGCAAACCTTTTCAAAAGATCCGTTTAAAAGGATCTTCTTCGCAAGGTCTTTTACTACTTCCCAGGTAAAAACATCTCCTGTTTGAATCTTGCAAAGCGTCCTGACTGCTTCGTCCATGTTGTTTACCTTATCCGGAGAATTGCAACTGTCGCCTTCCCTGTTCGGGCAGGCTGTGCAAAGCTCATCACAGCCCTCATGAATTTGAATCTGCTGCTCCGGATGCTGCTTTAAAGATTCTGTCACCTGATTCATATGCTGTGTAAAAGCCTCATCATATCCCCGTCCGACGTAATGCTGAATGCAAAGCAGATGATGCGGTCTTAAATGATACATACGCTTATTCTCCCGGACGGATGCTGACTTCCCCTGCAGAGAGAGTCTCTGTTTTTCCGTCTTCATAGCGGACCTTAAGTCCGTATTCCCGATCAATATCTAATCCCACCGCCGGAATTTTTTCTTCTCCGCGTAATATATAAATAGGCTTCCCGACAATGAAACATCGACGTTTATATTCTTTATGAAGATCCACTGCTGACAGTCTGCTGCAAACATCATAGAAGTTGTCAATAAAACCCGCTGCCAGTTTTGCCCGGAGATTATTTTGTCGACGTTCAGAGATCGCACCTGCAGTCGCTGCAATCTCTGCCGGGAAGCCTCCCTCCGGCTGATATACATTGAAACCGATTCCTGTCACAATCCAGTCCGGCGTACCGGTCTCAAAATTAACAGATGCCTCTGTTAAGATACCGCAGACTTTTTTCCCATTTACAAAAACATCATTCACCCATTTAATTTCCGGTTTCACTTGAGTGCATGCTTCGATTGCCCGGCACGCCGCTACAGCTGCCGCTGTCGTCAATTTGCCTGCATCGGTCACAGGAATATCAGGCCTAAGCAGAACGCTTAAATATACACCGCTTCCTTTTGGAGAGAAGAAATCTCTCCCGGTACGTCCCCTGCCGGCGCTCTGGCTGCCTGCAACCAGTACATACCAATCAGGAAGGTCCTGTGCCTTTTCTTTCAGCAAAGTATTGGTGGATGATACTTCATCCCTCACCTCAAGCTTGATTGTTTCATTTGTATTTTTTAGATGTTCCGCAAGCGTTTTTTCACTTACGACATCACTTTCAGGATCAAGCCGGTAGCCTTTGTTCGTAACCGCTTCGATCACGTAGCCTTCGTTTTCCAGCTGTTTGATATTCTTCCAGATTGCAGCACGAGAGATGCCGAGCTGGTCAGCAATCGCTGTTCCGGACAGATATTCTCCATTTTGTTTTTCTAAAAGTTCGATCAGTTTTTCTTTTGTCCCTGCCATATTGATACTCCTGCCTTTAAAACCTTTCGGTAAACGTTACTATAGCGCATTACTTATCTGATTGTCAACCTTGCATCGTCTCGCCAGGTTTACAATTAACCCAAAAAAAGATCTGCTTTCTACAGATCCTTTTATTGTTATTCTTAGCGTCCGGAATAATCAATTCCAAAATACTCTTTCAGAAGCCCAGGAAACTCTTCTTCTGTATAGTTTCGTTCCTTCTTGCCTTCCGGCGTATCGATTGTAAGCGTGTTATTCTCAATTGCGGTAAAGCCCTCGTTTGCGTTAATGTTTACAATCCTGTTTTTATGAAAGATTGTATTTCCTGACGCTATCAGATTCATGCAGTTACCAACAAAATCAAACGGGAGCATTGCGATCGGAGCAAAGATCACACAGGAGCCTTCATCTCCTTTATTATTGTTCTTCAGCATCTTCCATCCACGTTCCGTATCTTCGATCCAGTAGGTTTTTCCATTTGCCGTCAGTTTCTCTCCGGTGAACGGAATCGCGCATTCCGGCTTTGGACCTCCAAGGCCCACATCACAATAGTAATCCTTTCCATCAAGCGAAACCATAACGCCCCTATGATAAAGCGGCATAAGTGTTCCTACAAAAGGGATGCCAATCCTGGCCATAACGCCAACTGCATCATATCCCAGGCCTTTCAGCAGAAGGCAGAACGCTCCGTTTAATTCAAAGCAGAATCCGCCTCTTCTGTTTGTAACAACCTTCTTAAATAAGGCCTCCGGATCCAGATCTACCGTTCCCCAGTTCTCAGACATAGCAAGATTTTCAAACGGTACTGTTCTTTGATGGCAAACGATCAGCCGGTTTAAATTCTCAAGGCTTGCTTCCCCATCATATTCTGCTGCAATCCGTTTTAAATAGGCTTCACACTGCTCTTTTGTATATCCTGTGAATTCAAATTCGTACATTTACACCTGAACCTTTCCAGCTAAAACATCTTTGTAGTCCGCAAGATTTTTACGAAGCAGTGTCGGAATATCAAGTTCATACGGACATCTTGTTTTACATTCTCCGCACTCCACACAGTTTTC
>CAMODY010000080.1 GCA_946611595.1 uncultured Clostridia bacterium
ATGAAAGAAGCGGAGGCGGTGCTGGAAGTTGGACCAAGAAAAGATCCGAACTCCTGGTATTTCCGCTTTGATGATTACCGTCTGGATTACATGATCGAAACCATACGTGAGAAAGAGATCGACCCGATACTGCTCGTCCATTCAGCGATTCCAATGCTGATGGAACATGATAAAACCCATGAGAATGAACTTTCAAAAACACTTAGAGTTTTTCTGGAAAACCAGGGAAATGTCACGCAGGCAGCAGAAGCGTTGTTCATACACCGAACAACCCTGTTCCGAAGGCTGAACCAGATCAAAGACATGACAGGCCTCAATTTAGACGATATGGATTTGATGTTTGAACTACAACTTTCCTACCGGATCTTAACGTGACAAGGGGACGGTTCTGTTGTCACGAATGGCTGATCTTATGCATCTCGTAAGAGATGATCAGATACTGGCGTTCCTTCGGATCGTCATAATCGATATTGACCAGTGACTCGATCTTCTTTAAACGATAGGTCATCGTGTTTCTATGAATATAGAGATAGTCTGCAGCGGCGGAAATGTTGCGCTCGCAGATCAGATATGCATATAGGGTTTCTGCCAGTTCGGTTTCGTTTTCTGCATCCTGTTTTAATAGTTTTTCCATGATTGGATGGCAATAGGTCTTTGCAGATTCTTTCTGGAAGAAGATATTCGCAATATGATGCATGAAATAATCGCTGTAGATATATAAGCCCGGATCCTGTTTTTCCGTGATGCCGATCTCGATAGCCCGGAGAGCCTGTTTATAATACTCTGACAGATCCATAAGATCGGAAAAAATATTGCTGAGTCCGGCAAAGATATCAAGCTCGGAACAGAGCTTTTGGATCCGCTTGTAATCTTTTTCTGTAAGCTCCTGATTTTTCGGAAGACAGAAAAGAACGATGATCTCTCCGTTGTACATCAAGGTTTTTGTATCCGGGAATAAACCTTCCAAGCGGTTTCGGATCAGGAAAACGTTCAAAGTACTTGAGCTTCTTGCCGTTTCAACAACAAGGCAGTACATATTGTCTGAGAATGTCGTATTAACATATCCAAGGCGTTTTTGATAGCGCTTTGGCGTTGCAATCTTTCCATCTAAAAGATCTTTTAAGAAATACTCATATGGGTAGCCGCTGTTGTCATTTACGAACTCTTCTTTACGTAGTTGCTGGTAGACCCCTTCCTTCAGCATGGTCAATAATTCATAATCCGTCTCATTAAACGGGCGATTAACGGCGTTGATTACGATGTGTCCCAAGTCTTTTCTGGTATCGATCGCGCAGATCAATTGCTCAAAGCCCTGCTCTTTGTGATATACCTTGATCGGTTTTTCACTCTTTTTGACTTTTTCATGAATGTGATTTGCTTTATTGATAATATTAAATTCTTCTTCGGTAAAGCCCATATTGTCGCAGATCCGTTTGCTAATCGGATCCGCTTTTGCCATTTCCCAATTGCATGCAAGTAAATGGTACCCCGCATCAAAAACAAAGACCGGATTGTTGAAGGCTCTTGTAAAAGCATCGACTAGGGACTGGATACCGTTTTCATAAAAAAGGATATTCAGGATCGTTTCCGCCATAAGACCTGAGCCTACAACCGTGTTGAAATAATCCCGGAGATCGGTAAAAACCGAATCTGTGTATGGCTCAAATACTTCGAGGTAATTGACCGTGACAGGATATTTCGCCAATGCTTTGGCTACATCTTTTCTTTCCTCATTAAAAATCAGAAGATTCATGGATTCGATCAGTGCACGGCCTTTCAGTTCGGACGGTGACTTTACGACATAAAGGACATGCTCTGTCAGCGGAGCCGTTGTCCGCTTCAGATAGTCGAAGCTGGTCAGACAATAGTCCGGCGCTTCAATTGAAACTTGGGATTCTTTTCCCTCGAATAGTTTTTGAATGGAATCTAAACCAATAAACATAATACCTCTCCCTTTGCATCGATTGTGTATCAGTGCACAATTGATTATATCATAGTTTAGGGAAAAGTATCATACGAGATTCGGATAGGAAGAGACTGCTATTTTCTATAAAGCTCGTACGATAAGATGATATGCTGTCGTTCGCTGAAATCATCGTAATCGATATCGACCAGTTCATTGATCTTTTTCAGCCGGTAAACTAAGGTGTTCCGGTGCATAAACAGAGCTTTTGCGGTTGCAGCAACGTTTCGCTCATTGGTCAGATATGCATAAAGAGTATCTGCATAAGAAGTATTGTTCATTTTGTCATGTTCTAAAAGAAGTTTCAGTTTTGTGTTGCAGAATGCATCCAGAGATTCTTTCTGGCGGAAGACGCTGGAGAGATGCTGCATATAATTATCTTTGTAAAGGAAAAGATTCGGTGCAGGATCCGTTAGCGCACCAAGTTCAATGGAGCGGAGCGCCTGATTATAATATTCCGTCAGCTCTAAAATATTGGAAAAGCAGTTGCCCATTCCGGCATACAGCCCATATTGCTGACACATAGAACGAAGCATTTCCTGATCTTTTTTCGGCATAAAAGAATCCTTTGCATAATTAAAGATCAGAATGATTCCGCCGCCGTAAGTGATGCTGACAGCATTTGGGAAGGAAGTTTCAAAAACAGATCGCACATGCATTATGTTGATCGTTCCAAGACTGCGTGCCGTTTCAATGACCATGCAATACATATTTCCGTAGAACTTGGATTCCACGTAATTCATGCGGTCAGCATTTGGCGCTTCGACCGTCATTTTCCCATCTAAAATATCCCTTAAGAAATATTCATAGTTGAATCCGCGGTTGTTCCGGATAAATTCGTCCTTTTTCATCTGCTGGTCGATGGCTTCTTTTAAGATATAAAGAAGTTTCGCATCTTCTTCCACCAGCGGCCGGTTTGTTGCGTTAAGAACAATATGCCCCATATCTTTTTTTGTATCAATGGCACAGATCAGCTGTTCAAATCCAAGCTCCGGATGTTTTACTTTCACCGGATACTCGCTGGAAGTAACTTTTTTATGTATGTGGTTTTTATTCAGGATGTCGTATTCTGCCTGAGTAAAGCCGCCGGCTTCAATGATATTACGTCCATGTTCGTCATCATTGTTTTCGTCCCAGGTGGATGCAAGCAGGCGGAAATCTGTATCAAAAACAAAGATCGGATTATGGAAAGCGGGACGTGTCTTATCCAGCATGTACTGAATGCCGCCTTCAGAAAAAAGAATCTCCAGCATGGAGTCCGCAAACATGCCGCGCGCACTGATGTCATCAAAGAATTCCAAAAGACGTTGACATATTGTCACAATATCTGCACCCTGAATTTTAATGATCGAAAGATCCTCAGCCGGACATTCTTTGAATTCAATCTCTTCCGATAAATCGTTGACCAAAATCAAAAAGAATGCATCCTTTGGTGGATGTAACTTTTTGGCAACCTCTTTGTTTTCCAATACATGAAGAGTATGAAGGGAATAGTATGGCGGAAAAACATTGTCATGAATATAGACAAAACTGCTCAGATTATATGCCCTGTCGGTAGCGCGGTAGATACAGGGGTAGTCCTGAAACAAATCACGAATATTGTCCAATTGTAGGTACATGTGAAACCTCCATAACTTCAGTGGCAATAGGATACTGGAAAAAGTCAAGCCCGAACAGTGGTCAATTCCGCATAAAATGAAGATGCCCTTTCGTGGATTATATACCTAAAAAATGAATTGCGACAACCGATATTATTGTAATTGTAGAAATAGGTTGTTTGGGGAAGGAGTATTTATGGAAAACAAATATTATCCGAATCTTTTTAAAAAAGGGAAGATCGGCAAGCTGACTTTAAAGAACCGAACGATACGAAACAGTATGGGAACCTATCTCAGTAATCCCACTGACAATTCCGTAACGTTAAACAATATCAAAGCTGCCGCAGAGGCAGCAGATGGCGGAGTCGGCCTTGTGTTTATGGACAATGTTCTGATCAACCATTCCTATCATATGGGCCTGAATGCAGCAGATGATAAGCAGATCCCGGGACTATCGCTCATGGCGGATGCAATCAAGCAGCATGGAGCGGCGGCGGGTATGCAGCTTTCCCATCCGGGACGTGATGGCGGTTTTGTAGGAGGTGACGATTGCGTTGCAGCATCCCGGATAACCGCAGAATCCTGGTTTGAGATGGGAATGCCGGCACCACGGGAAATGTCGATCGAAGAGATCAAAGAGGTCATCGAGCAGTATGGAGATGCAGCGCTTCGCGTGAAGAGGGCAGGGTTTGACCTTGTGGAAGTCATGGCGGCTGCAGGCTGCCTCCCATGCAACTTCCTTTCACCGAAAGATAATCAGAGAAGGGATATGTACGGCGGCGACCTGCACAACAGGATGCGCTTTTGCATCGAAGTCGCAAGAAATATCCGCAAAAAATGCGGCGCAGATTTTCCGCTCAGCTTTAAGCTTTCCGGTGATGACAGAGAAGGCGGTATCCATATTGAAGAGACCGTGGAAGTCTGCAAAGCCCTGGAAAAAGAGGGTGTTGATCTCTTCAATATTGTTGGTGGAACACATGCTACGACCTGGACCCAGACCGGGTTTTATCCGGAAGGAATCTATGTTCCATATGCAGAGGCAGTAAAGGCGGCAGTTCACGTTCCGGTACTGGTTACCGGCAATATCCAGACCCCTGAGTTTGCAGAACAGCTTCTTGCTGAGGGAAAAGCAGACTTTATCGGTCTTGCAAGAACCCAGCTGGCAGATCCGTTCTTTGTAAAGAAAGCAAAAGAGGGAAGGGCAGAGGATATTGTTCCGTGTATCCGCTGCATGATCGGCTGTAATGATTATGGTTTGCTCGCCAATACCGTGATCCACTGTGCAGTCAATCCGACACTTTATAAATACGAATGCCCGAAGATCGTAAAGACAGATGCACCGAAAAAAATCGCGGTTATCGGCGGAGGCCCTGCGGGCCTTGAAGCTGCAGTAACCGCAAAGCTGCGCGGCCATGATGTAACTCTTTTTGAAAAGAGAAAGATTGGCGGTCTGATGATCGAAGCCGGAGCACCGGAATTTAAGAAAGATATCCGCAGACTGATCACTTACTACGAAACACAGCTTAAAAAACTGGAAATACCGGTCGTGGAAAAAGAAGCGACAGCTGAAGATATCCGAAACGGAGGATTTGAACGGGCGATCGTTGCAGTCGGCGGTATTCCGAGAACGATCGATGTTCCGGGAATCGATCTTCCGATTGTTTCCCAGGCGCTTGACGTACTGGGAGGAAACCTCCCTGAGGGCGATTCTGCAGTTGTGATCGGCGGTGGAATTACCGGAGCTGAAACAGCACTGGAACTGGCAGCTGCCGGAAAGAAGGTTACGATCGTTGAAATGATGGATCAGTTCCTTGCGAAATTCTCTGCTGCGAATCCGGCATATTTTGAGGCCGTCTATGGAGCTGGTATCAAGGTGATAACAGGAAAACGGCTGGAGAAAGTAGAGCCGGGAAAGGCCATCGTTGTGGACCGGTTTGGAAACAAAGAAGAGTTGGAGACAGCTGCTGTAGTAATCTCCGCAGGCTTCGTTCCGCAGCATCAGCTGGCGGAGGAATTGGATGAGTTTATCGAAGATGTGATCGAGATTGGAGACGGAAAACAGGTGCGGCAGATCTATGATGCGATCCGCGAAGGATATGCCGCGGCCAGAAATATGTAGCATCCCGGGAATAGTAAGGAGGAATATTTATGATCATCGTAAAAATTACCAGACACAATCAAATGTTTTTTGATGCAATTAAAGAGGACTCAAGCTGTATGGCTGAGCCGCTGAAAGGGCATTATGAACTGCTTAAAAAATTAAAGGAAGAAGGGAAATATCTTGGTGGGTATTATCTGCCGGGAGACGGGCGTAGTATTCAGATCTTTAATTTTGAAGATGAGTCGGAATTGGACAAAAACTATTTTGAGGATCCGATGAGTCATACTTTCGATATGGAGATCCTGCCGGGAGTGAATCTTTTAGACCACATACAGCATGCACTGGATATGGAGATCGATCCGGAAAAATAGTAAAACAGATGCAGGATATAAAAGCAGCAGGCTGTTCTTTTGAACAGCCTGCTTTGTATATGGCACTCATGCACAAAAGGTCTTACCTATTTAGTGTGATTTGGTCAATTACTCACATATTCCATCTCGTTATAATAAGCACAAACAACAGGGAAAGGGGATTTCCCGGTATTACAGAACATTATCGAGTGAAAGGAGAAACATCGATGAGCTTTAGTGATAACATGCCAAAACTGAAACCGTTTAACAGAAGCGTTTCAATTGTCGGCGTTGGCGTAACCCCGTTCAGACAAACCCGTGAGATTCCGGAGCTGGACGGCATTACAGAGGGTGAACTCTTTGGATATGCAGCTGTTGAGGCTATGCGTGATGCAGGTATGACAGGAAAGGACGTGGACTTCTTTGTACACGGACAGGCAGGTCCTGGATGGGAGAGCAACTTTGCAACCCCGAACGTTCATGTTGCAAACTGGCTGGGCATGAAAGGCAAAGGCTCCTATCATCAGAGTGAAGCCTGCGCAACCGGATATGTTGCTGTAGAAACTGCAGCAGCATTAGTTGCTTCCGGTACTTATGATGTTGTTTTAAGCGGCTGCGTTGAGATGCCGCATTCTATCGCGTATCCGGACAGAGTCCTTACCAAGAGAAGACTCGGAACAGAAGCGATCTTTCATGAGACCCTTTGCTCAACGATCACAAGAGACTACAACCTTTTCACAAACGGAATCCTCCCGTTCCACTGGGAGAGTTGGTTCCAGGCATATTGCGATGAAAATAAATTAAGCGAAGAGCAGGCAGATGCGCTTCTCGTGCATATGTCCATCAATGCAAGAAAGATGGCAGCGATCAATCCGATCGGTATGTCCTTTGGGAAAGATTATGACACCGTTGCTAAAGAAAACGGATTTGAAACAGCAGAAGAATTCCTGACATCCAAATGGAATCCGAAACTTGGTCATTTCTACCGCGTCAGCAACTTTGAGCAGAGATGCGATGGCGCCGGAGCTATGGTCATCATGCCGACAGAGATGGCATATGAATATACCGACCACCCGATCGAGATCTTAGGAATCGGCCATGCTGTTGTAGAGTATGGAAATCCGCAGAACGAACGTACCGGAACGCTGAACGCTTATAAGCAGGTTAGAGAACTCACAGGACTGACCGGAGCAGACATGGATCTGTTCATGACAAACGATTTCTTCCTGGCACAGCAGCTGCTTTCCGCAGAAGCCTGCGGATACCTTCCGGAAGGCGAAGGCTGGAAATATATGATGGATGACCGCTGCACCTTTGAAGGCGATCGTCCGATTCAGACAAACGGCGGAAGATGCCACTATGGACATGCAGCAGCTGCATCCGGAACCCATGATATTTTTGAAGTAGCAATGCAGATGAGAGGCGAAGCTGATGCACATCAGATCAAAAAGCCGGTTAAACATGCGATGGTCAGAGGATTTGGCGGTGGCCAGAACCTGCTCTGCATGATTCTGAAATATCTGTAAGGAAGGAGGAGATGAACATGAAATACGCAAAATTAGAAAGAATCGTTAAAACATATTACGACAATCTGGAAGATGGAAAAGTATTAGGACGTAAGTGCACAGCCTGCGGACACGTTGAGTTCCCTCCTTATCTGGCATGCAATGCCTGCGGAAACTTAGACACCGAATGGGTTGACCTTACAAACACCAGAGCGAAGATCGTACAGGTTCTTCCTCCTCTGAACGTTTTTCCGGAAGCGGACTTTGCAGAGGCAAACGGAGGCTTTGTTGCGGTCGCTATCAAGATCGATAACGCAGACCCGTATGTCACCTCCATGGTTCATGTCGGAAAAGACGCGTACGAAAAGATCCATGAAAACATGGATAGCTATACATTGAAACCGTACATCATTCAGGGCGCTGACACCAAGATCTGCTCCTGGGTAGATGAAAACTTTAAAGAGGCTCCGAAGAAGAAAGAAGAGCCGAAGGCAGAAGCTCCAAAAGCAGAGGCACCGAAGGCTGCGCCTGCACCGGCAGCAGATGCAAATGATGAAGTCGTTAAGGCTGTCATCGCTGCAGCAGCAGATGGTTATGATGTAGATCCGTCCGTCATCACACTTGCAACGGATATTCGTGAAGACCTTGCGCCGCAGTCCATGAAGATGATCGTTATGCTCTCCAACATTGA
>CAMODY010000081.1 GCA_946611595.1 uncultured Clostridia bacterium
TTACGGAGTTCTATGAGAATCCTCCGGCTTCTGTCGGCTGCATTTATATCGGGCCTCTTAAGGCGTTGATCAATGATCAATTTTATAGATTGACAGAGCTTTGCGAGGAAGCGGAGATTCCTGTCTGGCATTGGCATGGCGATGTTTCACAGAATCATAAAGAAAAACTGATGCGGCATCCTTCCGGCATTTTGCAGATCACACCGGAATCTTTAGAAGCTATTTTGTTACATAAACACTCGGCGATTCCAGGACTTTTCGGCGACCTTCGGTATATTGTCATTGATGAAGTGCACTCCCTTTTAAGAGGCGACCGCGGAGGGCAGACGATCTGTTTGATCGAGAGGCTTTCGAGACTGGCGGGAGTTAATCCAAGAAGGATCGGACTTTCTGCAACGATCGGTGATCCGGAAATGGTCGGAGAGTTTCTATCTCTCGGAACCGGACGGAGGACGATCGTTCCGAAGATAGATGCAAAGGGAACCAAATGGCGGATTTCGATGGAACATTTCTACATTAAAGATACGCAAGCCGGCGAAGGAAAAGATGAGATAATCGCAACGCAAAAACCGGTACTGATCACGCCTTATGCAGAGGAAAAGTTTGCAAATACATGGAAAGCGGAGAATGACAATCATTCTTTGGCACTGGAAAGCACAAGTATTGTAGCTGCAGCTGAAAGCAACGAAGATGGCTCTGCGGATTTTGAGTTCGAAGTTGTCCCGCCGGCACCGGTAAATGCAGATCCCGGGATCGGCTACATTTTTGAACATACAAGAGGAAAGAAATGCCTGGTCTTTGTTAATTCCAGGGAAGAGTGTGAGGCGGTAACAACGAGCCTTCGTCATTACTGCGAACGTAATCATGAACCGGACCGTTTCCTGATCCATCATGGCAATCTTTCCGCGTCCTTCAGGGAAACGGCAGAGTGGATCATGAAAGATGATTCCCAGCTGCAGACAACGGTAACGACCGCAACATTAGAACTCGGGATAGATATCGGCCGCTTAGAAAGGGCGTTTCAGATCGATGCGCCGTGGACCGTATCCGCTTTCCTACAGCGCCTTGGAAGAACAGGCCGGAGAGAATTGCCGCCTGAAATGTGGTTCGTGATTCGGGAAGATGAGCCGGAAATGCGTGCGATGCTGCCGTCTACAATTCCGTGGAAAATGCTTCAGGCAATTGCGGTTGTTCAGCTTTATTTAGAAGAACGCTGGGTAGAACCCCCGCGCTTAGATCGACTGCCATTCAGCTTGCTGTATCATCAGACTATGAGCATCCTGGCTTCGGGCGGAGAGCTTTCTCCTGCAGCTTTGGCTGAGAGGGTACTGACTTTAAAATACTTTCATCGTATTTCTCAAGATGATTTTAAAGAACTGCTTCTGCACCTGATTGAGATCGACCATATCGAACGGACGGAACGAGGCGGCTTGATCGTTGGCCTTGTGGGAGAACGTGTGATCAACTCCTTCAAGTTTTATGGAGTATTTCGGGAGGATGAAGAGTTTACTGTACGGAATGAATCCCAGGAACTTGGAACGATCGTACTTCCGCCGCCTCCCGGAGAGAAGATCGCGATTGCTGGTGCTGTGTGGACTGTGTTAGATGTTGACCGGAAAAAGCACTTGGTTTACTGCGAACCGGTAAAAGGAAACGTGCCGGCCTACTTCGGACAGTGCGCGGGAGATCTTCATACAAAAGTTCTTGAGAGAATGCGGAAAGTCCTTCAGGAAGATAAGTCCTATCCATACATGATGCACAATGCTGTAGCGCGCTTAAATCAAGCGCGATTTACTGCGAGAGCAGCCGAGACGGATAAAGAAGTTCTGATCCACCTTGGAGGAGATATGTGGTGCCTTCTTCCGTGGCTTGGAACGTATGCATTCCTGGCGATGGAACGGTTTTTGAAGATCAAATGTGCAGCAAGGCTTGGACTTAGAAACCTGGATCCTTCCAGGCCATTCTTTATTCAGTTCAGCATGAAGGCAGATAAAGAGACCTTCTTTCAGGTCCTTTTTGAAGAAATTGAAAAGCCGATCGATCCGTTGGAACTGGTTTATCCGAATGAGGTTCCAATCTTTGATAAATACGATGATTATGTTCCGGAAAGTCTGATGAAGAAAGGCTTTGCATATGGAGTGCTGGATCTGGAAGGCCTGAAAAAACGCATATTAGAATGGAAATCTGAAAAGTATCGTTTAACCGATAATCAGGATTTGCTATAATGACGTGACAAGGGGACGGTTCTTTTGTCACATTTTGAAATGAAAAAGGAGAATCAATTATCTGTCCTGAATATTAAAGGAGCAATATCATGGAAGCATACAAACATCTCGTGCAGTATTATGAGACAGACAAAATGGGAATCACCCACCACTCAAACTACATCCGCTGGATGGAAGAGGCCAGAGTGAATTTCTTAGAGCAGGCAGGTTGGCCATTTGCAAAACTCGAGAAGCAGGGATTTGCTTCCCCGGTCATCAAAGTTGAATGCAAATATATCCGTCCTACGACTTTTTCGGATACGATTTTGATCAATACCTGTGTTGCAAGTTTTGACGGTATACGGATGACCTTTGAATATGAAATGAGCAAAGAAGACGGCACAGTCGTTTGCGTTGGACAGTCTTCCCATTGTTTCGTGGATATGAAGGGCAAGCCGCTCCGTGCAGACAAAGCGTGCCCGGAGTTTTGTGAGACGATGATGCAATACAAGAAAGCGGAAGAATAAAACAAGATAGCCGCTGTTATAGTTTTTGGAGTCATGCATGAAAAGTGAGGTCGGTCATGGCAAATAAAGTTGGAAATTTAATTAAGAAAGCAAGAACAGAAGCAGGACTTACGCAGGAACAGCTGGCAAAAAAGGTAAGAAACTGCAGTACATCTGATATCGGGAAAGCGGAGCGTGGTGAGATCCGGCTGACAAACGACCAACTGAAGCAGATTGCGAAAGCGACAGGCGTAACGCAGAAATCCTTAACGGATGCGGCAGCTTCCAGTACTTATAAAAATAGCTCCTCATCAAGCAATTCCTCTGGAACGTCCGCTAAAGGCAGTATGAAGGTATCCGCGACGGAGAAGAAACTTGTGGAGCTTTACCGCAAGGCGGATGCCTCTACGAAGAAAAAGGCCATGGAACTTCTGCAAAAGAGTGCAACAATCGATGAGCTGAGTGATGGGATCGGAACTTTGCTGGGAAGCGCGATCGAGTATTTTACGAAATAAATAATCTTATTAAATCAAAATATGAGTCGTATGAATGATCAGGGCATAACTTTTGGTTATGCCCTGATTCTTTCTATGTATTGGGAAAAATCTTCTCCTAAAAATATAATTTAGACAGAAACATAAAACGTGTCCGATTTTATTTTCAAAAACAGGAGGAGAAAAATGAAAAACAAATTCTTACGTTATGCAGCAGTTACGGCAACCGTTGCAGCTCTTGCGGGCGTTGCTGTAGGATGTGGATCTAACGCACAGCCGGCAGGCAGCGGAAGCGCAGTATCCGGCAGCGCAGCTGCAGCACCGACTGCAGTTATCACATGCGATATTTCCGATATCGATTACGCAAAAGTTGAGTTTGACTATACCGACCAGATTGCTTCCGAAATGGCAGCAGTTGCGATGGTTCCGCAGGCTGCTGCAATCGAACTTACAGCAGCAGATGCAAATGGAGCAACAGGTGTTATGATCGTTCCGTCCATCGATGCTGCAAATACAACAGATTATTACATGAACGCATATGTAGCAGGGAATACCATCAACTTTGCAGGCGGAATCGCATCCGCACAGAGCAGCATCTCCGGCGCACTTCCGGTTGCAGGCGGTGCAGTCGCTTATACAGCAGCACCGATTGATGGAAAGACCATGGCAGATGAAGTCATTACCTTTACAATGGCAAGCGGCGCAACTTATAAAGTTCATATGCTTCCGGAAACTTTCCCTACTTTAGAAATTACTGGTGAAGGAGTGGCAGCAGACAATGCAGGTGTTTACAGCGTAGCGCTTGATAAATTTATGATCCGTGTTAATACTGACGGACAGATTATTTACTACAGAAACATGGGCCAGGTTGGCGAAGAGCTGATGGTAGAAAATTTCGCGCCACAGAATTTTGGGGATAAGCAGTTCTATTCTGCATTTGTAGAACTCCATCCGGATTTTAGAAATGCACAGGGTGGATATTCTTCCGGCTTCTATCTGGTTATGAATGAAAACTATCAGGATATCGATCAGGTTACCCTGGCAGCAAATGATGAAGAAAACCATAAACATGGTGAAGGTTATCTTGACCAGCACGAGTTTCAGGTAATGGGCGAGAACCACTACATGCTTTTAAGCTACACCCCGCTCCTGGTTGGAAATCTTCCAGACAGCCTTGAAGGCATTGATGGCGGCAAGACAGCTTATGTATGGGCAGGAATCATGCAGGAAGTACAGGACGGCAAGGTTGTAAGCGAAGTCAACACAGCTGATTATCCGCTCCTTTATGAGTCTGCTGTTGAGAAGATCAATTATGCAGGAAGTACGGATCAGGGTGTAAACGTTGTAGTTGGCCAGAACGAAGTATTCTCACTTGCAGATGGTATCCAGGATTATGTACATGTAAACAGTATTGATTACACGCTTGATCCGGACGGAACCGCTGACAAGATCTTAGTTTCTATGCGTGACCAGTCTGCAGTCTTCCAGTTCGATATCGATACCGGAGCTATGGAATGGATCCTTGGCGGAAAAGCAAGCACCCTTGGTGGATTTGAAGAGTATGCCGGAACCCGCACAGATGATAACGGCGCAGCGTTCAATGCGTTGACATTTGGACAGCACTTTGCAAGATATACAAATAAAGCAGCAGACGGAACAATTTCCGGAAATACAGAAATCAGCGTATTTGATAATCACACAGGAGTGGCACCGTTCCTTACTGTTATGGATCCAGCAACATTGACAAGAGTTTTCAAAGCGACGATTGATGAGAAGGCTGGTACCGCAACGATCTCTGATGTGGTTAATGGAATCGATCTGAATGAGAAAACAGGCAAATATCATAATGCAAGTCACTGTGGAAGCGTACAGTATGAAAATGATAACGCAGTTGTAATCGGCTGGGGTCTCCATGGTGTTATCGATAACTTCGGACCGATGGTTCCGGAAGGAACGATGAAAGATGCGGGCTTCGATGATCTTCGCATCGGCAGCATTCCGATTTTCACGGAATATGATATGGCTGGAGATACGGTGACATTTGAACTGAGTGCAACAAGGAATCCGAATGTGAAGAGTTCTGAAGCATTCTTCTCCTATCGGACATATAAGACGGCGAAATAATTGCCAAGTGCTTTAAAATTCTTTTCATAACTTTAGGGAGGGCTCGTATTGAGTCCTCCTTTTTTGTTAAGGAGATTTCTTCAGCCATATCAGTCGGGTGTTCCACTTTTTAGAAAAGCGATTTATAGACAGATGTGATATACTAATCCTGCTTTATAAAAGCAGAAGGGTAAAGTTATGAAACTGATACAGATCCAATATTTTTTGACTGTGGCGGAATGTAGGAGCATAACAAAAGCAGCGGAGCAGATGTTTGTTTCTCAGCCTGCACTAAGTAAACAGATGAATCTTCTGGAAGAAGAGCTGGGGGTGCAATTGATGAAGCGAACATCTTCAGGTATTGTGCTGACGGAAATCGGTGAGGAATTTGCAAAAGATTGCAGGATCATTATTCATGATGTTGATAAAGCCGTTTCCAAAGCGGTAAATGCTAGCCATAAGACTCCGGGCGTCCTTCGTGTCGGCTGTTTTGATGGTGCGGTGGTAGAAGATTTCCTGCCGGCTTTTTATGCTTATTTCCGCAAAAAAGCTCCGGGAATGCAGATCAAACTGGGCAGAAATGCCTTTAGTGAAAATCGAAAAGCATTAGATTCTGATGCAATCGATATGTTGATAGAGTTAAACTTTCCTTTTGTTCCGGAGGACCCATATCTGAAAGGTTATGAGACAAAAGTTTTATCAGCAAGAGAAGGTGCTTTTATTTATTCTGACAATTCTCCACTTGCCAAGAAGAAAAAACTACGTGCGGGAGATTTCGAAAAAGAAATATGCTATGTGCTCTCTAAAAAAAGAGAAGGCCAGCTTGTTATGCCGGCGTTGGATACTTTCCTTGGTTTGGGAATACAAAACCCTAAAATTGAGGAAGTGGATAATTTCGCCACGCTGATGTCAAATATTAAACTCGGTCTGGGCTATAGTATACTTTCCAAAATGGCGGCAGATCTCAATCCGGGACTTCGGGCTTTTTCCTTGCCTGAAGAATTCGGTCTTAATGTTATTGCTGTATGGAAAAAAGATAATAAAAGAGTTAGTGGTTTAATGCAAGCATATAAGTAAGGTGATAGTTATGACGATCAGTAAGAACACAAAATTAGCGGAACTTATGAACGCGTTTCCGTGGCTGATGGATGAAGCAGTTAAGCTGGACCCGAAGTTCAAAGTACTGAACAATCCAATCGGGAAAGCGTTTATTAAGAATTCCACGATTGAAGATCTTGCAGGTAAAGCAGGACTTTCTTCAAAGGAAATTCTTGATTGGATCCGTGAACAGATTGAATCCCGAAATAAATAAATGTCAACATAAGAGAGGAGTAAAAGGCGACGGAAAAGGTGACAAAAGAACCGTCCCCTTGTCACGAAATGAATCAAATTGAAAGAATTAAAAAAATGAGTGCGATGCTGAAGTCTTCGCAGGAGGCTTGTATTGAATTAGATGCGGCGATGACACGTCTTGCGGAAGCACTCGAAAAATATGACGCAGAAAGAGATAATATCGAAGAACTTTCTGCTTATTATGACAGCGAAAACTGGATTAAAGATTTTTCGGATGATGAAGCTGGTTTGATCCCGAAAGATATTGATCGCGGAGCGTTGTCTGAAGACGGCATCTACAATCTTCTTAGCAATCAAAGATATGTGGAAGACATTCTTCAGCAGCTGAAGGAATATCTGAATTAGGAGAATCATATGCAGCGAAATAGAAAATGGATTGGGATCGTACTCGGGGCTATACTTGTCCTCGGCCTTTGTGCTTGTGGCGGAAGTAAGAGCGAAGGCGGATCTTCCGGAAGTGCTACAGCAGCTTCACCGGCTGTAACGAGAGAGTATCCGGGAAAAGAAGCAATCGAAGAGGAATTAAACCTTGCAAATATGGAGGCCGAGTGGACCTATGCGGCAAACACAGACTGCTGGACCATGAGCCCGGTGGCAGCTGTTGTCCTTCCTGAGATTGAAAATGAACAGGGCGTTTCTGTCTGTGTTCCGGGTGCATATGTAAAAGGTCTCGATACCAATGGTGACGGAAAAGAAGATGTCTTTGAAGGAACGGATAAGGGAACACTTGTTATAGATTATGATGCAAGTGTGACCAGCACAAATGGGCAGATCTATACGGCAGCAACAGCCCCTGTCATTATCAATACCGGAGCAGCCGGCTACAGCGAGCAGCAGAACCAGACGGCGGGCTCGACCTATGCGGCAGAAGGCTATATCAATGTTGCCTGCGGAAACCGTGGGAAGCAAAGCACGATGACTGATGCAAATGGAGACACGGTTTATACCGGCGATGCGCCGTGCTGCCTGGTAGATCAGAAAAATGCGGTTCGTTTTGTGAAATACAATATCCTGCTTGGAAACCTTCCCGGCAGCGTAGATTACTTTGTATCTACGGGTGGATCAGGCGGCGGAGCTCATGCATCCATGCTGGCAGCAACATCTAATCATCCGGACTTTTATGATTATGAAATCGAAGCCGGCGCAGTCGGCGTTTATAAAAATGATGACGGCAGCTATTCCACGGCAGTAACGATCAATGGAGAAGACATCGAGATCTCCGATGGTATGTGGGGCTGCATGGCATACAGCGCAATTACATCTCTGGCAGAAGCGGATCTGGCAATGGCTTTTGAATACTATTTGGATGGTACATATAGTTTTAACACGCCGTTCCAGAAACAACTCGCGGAGTATCTGGCAGAGTCTTATGCAGAATATATTTATGATCAGGGCTGGACTGCAGACGAAGCAAAATTTGGTTTTGATATTAATGGAAACGGAACGAAAACAGATGTCGTCGAACTTTCCATTCAGAAGAGCACGGATGCCTATGGCACAGAAACCAACGGCTATGGCG
>CAMODY010000082.1 GCA_946611595.1 uncultured Clostridia bacterium
GAGAGCATTTATGAAAAAGCAAAAGCCAATAAAAAAACAGTAGCTGTTCCGGAAAGCACAAACGAGGTCATGCTGAAAGCATCCTCCAAGATCCAGGCGGACGGCGTTGCAGATATCGTACTGGTTGGAGATCCTGCAGCCATTAATGCAAAAGCAGAAGAGATCGGCGTGGATATTTCCAATATTAAAATTGTTGATGTGAACGACGAAGCTTATAAAACGAGTTTGTTAGATAAGTATGAGGCTTCTCCGTTCAAGGTAATGGGAAGAAAATTCATCGAAAAGAGAATCGGCGATCCGGTTTATCTTGCAACTTTGATGGAAGCTGTTGGCGAAGTTGATGCAACGATCGCAGGTATTGATACAACAACCTATGAATTCGTCCTTGCAGCAAACAGTATTATCGGTATGCAGGAAGGCGTAGCAACCGCTTCCGGTCTTCAGATCTTAGAACTTGAAGAGTTCCAGGGCGAGAAAGATAAATTTATCGGAATCTCAGACGGTGCCATTAACGTAGAGCCTACAGTTGAGCAGCATGCAGGTATCGCAATCGCTTCTTGCAGCACCTTCGAGGCAATTACGGGAATCGAAGCAAAGTGTGCGTTCCTTTCCTATTCCACAGATGGATCTGGCGGTATGAGCGCTCCGGTCAAGAAAGTGCGTGACGCGGTTGCGCTTGCACAGTCCCTTCGTCCGGACCTTGCAATTGACGGTGAGTTCCAGTTTGACGCAGCTGTTCTTCCGGCAGTCGGAGCAAAGAAAGTAAAGAGAGAAAGCAAGGTTGCCGGCCATGCAAACGTTCTGATCACCCCGGATGCATCCTGCTGCAATATCTGCGGAAAAGCAATTCAGTTTACGTCCAAGTGCAGATCCTACGGACCGCTCTATCAGGGCTTCCGTCTTCCGATCCTCGACTGCTCAAGAGGAATGGACGAGATCATCGCATACGACAATATCGCACTGCTTTGCGTACAGGCGGGATTTAAAAAATAATTTGTCTTTAAAGAGTGTAGTAATGCGTAAAGATATCAAACAGAAGACAACGGGGGAAGAGACATGAAAGTTGTAAGAATCCATCATCATAATCAGATGTTCTTTGAACTGCAGAAAACACCGGAAGGCGTAGCAGAACTCATGAGAATGACAGAGGAACATAATAAGTGGCTTGCGAAATTAAAAGAGGAAGGAAAGTTTATCGAAGGCTATTTTATGCCGGGAGATGCCAGTTCTGTGCTGATCTTTGAGGCACAGGATGAGCACGATATCGAAATGTTCCGCCTCTCTGATCCACTCGAGAAGACCTTCGAGATGAAGATGCAGGTCGCGCTTACTTTAGATCAGCATCTGAAAGCTGCGATGGAGAAAACGAACTGGTAGAAGGAGTATAAAATGAAAGAATATACAGTATTAACAATCAACCCGGGTTCCACCAGCACCAAGGTTGGAATCGTAAAAGGCGACAAAGTTGTATTTGACGGCAGCGTCGATCATGACAGAAGTGAGTTCGCAGAGTGCAAGACCTTTGCTGATCAGTATCCGATCCGCCTGGCAAAAATCTACGAAGCATTAGACAATGCCGGTATCGATAAGAATGAGATCGATGGTATCTGCGGAAGAGGCGTTGGTCTCTATGCCTGCGAAGGCGGTACATACAAGATCGACGACTTAGTGTGCGAGCATGCAGCAAACGATGTCGGTGAGATCCATCACCCGGCAACTCTCGGAATCGTTCTTGCTTACAACATGGGCAAAGAACTTGGCGTTCCGGCATTCTACGTAAACCCGATGCCGACAGATGAATTAAAAGATGTTGCAAGAATGACGGGTGTAAAAGGTATTTACAGAACGGCTCGTTCTCACCCGTTGAATCAGAAACAGGTTGCGATCCATCACAGCGAACTGATGGGCAAGAAATATGAAGAGCAGAACTATGTTGTCCTTCACCTTGGCGGCGGCATCAGCATCACTGCTCATGAAAAAGGACGTATGGTCGATACCAGCCGCGCAGGTGATGCACAGGGTGCGATCTGCCCGAACCGTTCCGGTGATATCTGCACCGACGACCTGAACAACATGTTCAAAAAAGGCTATACGTTTGAAGACGCTTACGAGCTGGCTTCGAACCGCGGCGGACTTGTAGATCTGGTTGGAACTGATGATGTCCGCAAAGTAAAAGAGATGATCGCAAACGGCGATGAGTGGGCAAAACTCTGCTATGACGCCATGATCTATACGATCATCAAATGGACAGCGATGATGGCCGGCGCCATGATGGGTAAAGTCGATGGCATCCTCTTAACAGGCGGACTTGCACATGATGAAGAACTTGTTGCCAGAATTAAAGAAGGTACCGAGTGGATCGCTCCGAACTATGTTTATGCAGGAAGCTTTGAAACAGAAGCAATGGGCTTTGGTGTCATCCGTGTTCTTTCCGGACAGGAAGAAGCAAAGACCTATACAGGAAAACCGGTCTGGGATGGATTCGCCTGCGAACCGAAATAAAATATTTTCCCCAAAAGTTATCATAATGAAAGCCACTCTTGTTCCAAGAGTGGCTTTTAAAATGCAATGAAGAATAAGTCAGATTTTATAATGATCGACGGTAAAGTCTTTCTCGTCTTTATAGTTCTCGTAAAGCTGCGGAAGTATGATTGCGAGATTCGTATATTCTAAGAGGCTGTGCAGAGCCGTGTTCCGTAAGATGTCAGGCTGAAAACCTCCCGGAGGAGTTCCGACAACCATTTCTTTTCCGCTCTCGTCAAAGCCCATGCCCTGCCAGTAGTGGGAACGGTATTCCACGCCGCCGGGGATCTTTCTTACACAGTGCGAGAAGGTGACCATGCCGTGTCCCGTCTCAGGATCTGTGACCGTTGCACTGACCAGAACATCCACATTTTTGATCATCTCCGGATCATATCCGTAATCGATCGGGGACTTAAAATTCAGGTGCATCGCCTGCGGGCCAAAGCCAACATCTTCATGGACGACATCCGTGGTTCCCCAGTTGCGCTCTTTCAGAGAAAGGCTCTGATCCATGCGGTGTGCAAAATCTTTTTCGTGCACGTGAATCGCATAATGCTGGGTCGGACACCAGATCTTATAGCGAAGGTCCTTTAAACCGTGCCAGCAAAACCACCAGTCGATCATCTCCGGCGTTACGCCCGGCATCTCGACTTTTGTGGCAACTACGCCGGTTCCGTCCGGCAGGACGGAGTATCCGTTTTCAACTTCCAGATAGCCGGGTTTTAGGATATCGTTTCGCTCTTTTAACTGTGTGATTCTCTCCGGTGCGACCGGCGCTGTTCCGAGTTCAGCAATCAGCGCCGGATCTACTTCGGGGAGCGGCTTAAAGAAGAGCTCGCTGTAGTCGACTTTCTTTTCATCTTCTGTAATCACAGGCTGCATGTTTGATCCTCCTTGTATGATGTGCCATTGTCAGAACTGATTATACCAATGGAGGGAGAGTTCTGATTGGTTAAGAGCTGACAATATCAGACTGTCTTTTTAGGCATTGATGTTCGCAGACGATACGGGCTATAAGATTTGGTCGTAAATGACCAAAAAACGGGAAGATAATCAGATACAATTAAGTAACAAAGGAGAAAAGCAATGGGCGTAGAAGTTTTACATGTGGAAGCAAATGGTATGACCTTTTATGTAGAGCGCAGAGGCTTTGGGCCTGTGATCGTTCTGGTTCCGGCCGGCAATAATGACTGCGGCCCATTAAAAAAGGTGGCGGAAATCCTGGCAAAGGATTTTACGGCTGTCACTTTTGATATGCGCGGAGGGACCCGTTCGATGCCGCCGGAAGATGTTCATGTAACACCGAAACTTCTTGCAGATGATATTGCAGGCATTGTAAAGGCGCTTGGTTATGAGAAGGTCACGCTCTACGGATGCAGCTCCGGAGGACAGGCGGTTTTAGCCGCCGGGAAATATCATCCGGAAATCGTAAAAAATATCATTGCCTATGAAGCAGCGCTGCAGGCGGAAACCCCGATCCCGATGATCGGTCTGGAATATTTTAAAACCGTAAACGGAAGTTTCGGGCCGCTGTGCAAAGGTT
Source organism: uncultured Clostridia bacterium (assembly GCA_946611595.1). Classification (GTDB taxonomy): domain Bacteria; phylum Bacillota; class Clostridia; order Lachnospirales; family Lachnospiraceae; genus RGIG5612. The sequence goes on from CAMODY010000082.1 coordinate 4,067, forward strand.
TTTCTCCGATGGATATCTATTTCATGTGTGATTGGAATAAATGGAAAGAAACGATCGACGAAGAAACTGAGGAGCGAATCCGGAAAAACACGGAGTACTGGAACCAGTGGTATCTGGGAACGGTGGATTCGGAAAACTATTTTGAGGAAGATCTTGCCGGGCTCAAGATCAATTTCTGCGTTGGCGCGTGGACTCCGGCCTGGATGCCTGCCTCAAATATTAAAGTGGCAAACCGGCTGCATGCTCCGTATACCTGGATGCCTGCCGGCCACTTCCCTGAGATCATCTGTCCGGAAATTCTGGCGGAACATATCAAAAACGTAACGCTGTAAAAGCTTATTAAAAGCCATATTAATTATTCAAAAGGAAGAATACCAATTATGAAAACAATAAAAAAACGCTGGGCCTATGCAGTTATAGGCATTATTGTTCTGTTGTTTGCGGGCCTTGTTTACGCGTGGACGACATTTTCAAAGCCGCTTACGAATCTTTGGAGTCAGAATGCACTTACCTGGACATCTACGATCGTAATGTCCTTCTTTTGTATTGGCGGCTTGCTTAGTGGAATCATGCAGAAGAAGGGCATTAATATCCGGAATAATCTGATGATCTCTGCCGTACTGCTGCTGGCAGGTTTTGCGATTTCCGCCCTGCTTGGAAAAATGACCGGATCAATTCTGTTTATATACATCGGATTTGGCATGCTTGGAGGACTCGGCACCGGCTTTGCCTATAATGTCATCTTAAGCGCGGTGTCCGCGTGGTTCCCGGACAAGCAGGGACTGATCTCGGGAATCCTTCTTATGGGCTTCGGCATCAGTCCGTTCTTGATGGGCCTTGTGTATGCCGCCAATGTGGATCAGATGGATGGAAAAGGCGGAATCCCCTGGTATATCTGTTTCCTGGCGATTGGCATAGGATGTTTTGTGATCATGATGATCGGCAGTTTTACTATCAAAAAACCAGGGAAGGATTTTACAGCTCCGCAGCCAAAAGTAAAAAAACAGGGAAAGAATACGACGGAGCCTTTTGAAGAAGTGGAGACCAGACAGCTGGTGAAAAAAATAAATTTCTGGCTGATGTTCATCTGGGCTACGATCACCACAATTGCAGGAATGACGGTCGTGTTTCTCGGAACCCCAATCGCGACAGCAGCTGTTCCGCAGCTGAATGACAATGCGAGCTTTTTAGCTGTCATTGTCGGGCTGATTTCCATCTTCAATGGAATCGGCCGGATTCTCTTTGGAAGTATATTTGATAAGGCCGGATATAAACCGACACTGCTTACTATCTGCGCGGTATTCATTGCAGCAATGGGAATCCTCATCCTCGCTATGGTAAGCGGCAGTCTGATATTTTTGATCCTCGGCTATATTGCAACCGGCCTTTCTTTCGGAGGCGTCACGACGAGCCAGTCGGCATTCTGCAATAAGTTTTTTGGAGCAAAACATTATGCGCAGAATCTCCCTATTATGGTTCTGGTAATTATTCCGGCTTCCTTCGGTATGAAACTGGTGCAGTCAATACAAACAGGACTGACAGAAGGTGGTCTGACAGAAACCAGTGCTTATATCGTAGTTTTGATAGGCGTTGCAGCCATCTGCCTGCTTGCTGGTATCATTGCGCTTTTTATTAAAAAGCCGGGTTCAGCAAAAAAGCAGTCCGTTTGAAACCTAGGTGTGAATTATAAGGGGAGTTTTAGTCATAAATGACGAAAAAGGATTCTTTTTGCTTGGTAAGATTAAAGTCGGAAGAAACATCATAAGCCAAAAACGTGAAAAACAAACAATTATTCCATTTGTTTATTTGTACACAAAGGAAGTGAAAGGAGAGTAACTATGGTTTTTAAGTGGGAAGGACAGCAGTTCAGTATTCAGCATAACGTGGATACCGAGCGCTGCAGCGGCTGCAAACACTGTGTGAAGTATTGTGATGAAGGTGTTTGGGTCTTTGATAAAGAAAAAGGCTATGCATGGCCGAAGTACATTAAGGACTGTGTCGGATGCCTCAAATGTGAGCTCGCATGTCTTAACAATTGTATCGAAATCGTTCCACTCGAAATGATCAAAAACGATCCGCTGGAAAACTATTAAGAAAGGGGAATTAAGATGGCTGATTTAAAAGAATTAGGAAAAGTAATCGAATCTGATCTCCTCATCGTAGGCGGCGGATTTGCAGGTCTCGTAACTTCGATCCGGGCAGCACAGGAAAATCCGGATCTGGATATTTTAATTGCAGAAAGATGTTATGCCGGTTTTGCAGGACAGTCTTCAAAAGCCGGAAACGGTATCGTATGTCACTTGCCGGATCAGGATCCGGTAGAGTCCACCGAATGGATGGTTAAAAACCAGACGCCGTATCTGAATGACCAGGAATTATTACTGGATTATCTCACAACGAATACGGATTCTGTCGAATGGCTGAGATCGGTCGGCATTCAGATTTCTGAAAATCCGGACGGATCCATCAAGATGTGGAGACATCCGGAAAGCAAGCTGGCAGGTGCCGGCATCGAGCTTCGAGGCATTGAACGTCTCCGTAAAAAAGCATTAGAGCTTGGCGTCCGTATCTATAACGAAGCAAATATCTTTGAATTTTTAACCAATAACGGAACGGTCTGCGGAGCCGCAGGTGTTGATATGAGAGACGGATCTTATCTGATCTTTCATGCAAAAGCAGTTGCAGTTGCAACGCACGGCGCGCAGTTTAAAAAACTCGGACGTGAGTTCATGGGATACGGAACCGGTGTCGGCGCAGCCTACAGAGCAGGCGCAAGGATCCGTAACTGCGAATTCTCCACACAGATCGAGATCGTATTTAAAGGAACGAACGTTCCGGTTTACGGCGGATACAACCTGATCTTTAACCAGAAGGGTGAAAATATCTCCAAGATCTATGCTCCGAATGCACCGGAGATCAGCGTTCCGCTGCTTAAGGGTATGGTCAAGGAAGTCGAAGAAGGCAGAGGACCGCTTTATGTTGATCTTCGTGTTCCGGATGAGACTTTGATCTCCATCGGCTGGGAAGGCATGGACAAAGGTGACGGCCGTCTGTTCCCGGATAAGATGGAATGGGAAGGCTTTGTAGAGAGCAAAGCTGCAAAATATACGATCGAGCATTCCGAAACTCCGGAGATCACGATCGACCAGAGACTGCAGAGCGAGCCGCTTTATGCAGACCATAACTTTAAGACAAATGTAGAAGGTCTTTGGGCACCTGGCAAGATCTCTTATCAGGGAAGTGGCTATTTCGGATGGCACAGAGGTGACGGTGTCGGCAATGCAGCACAGACAGGAATCCGTGCCGGAAAGAACATGGCAGAATATGCATCCACACACGACAAACTGGATCTGGACCCAGAGCAGGTTGCTGCATATAAAGAAAAAATCTATGCCCCTCTGAACAGAAAAGAAGGACATGATCCATATGAGATCTTTGACCGTATCGAGCGTTATGGTTTCGGAACCCATAAGCTGATCCTGAAATCAGAAAAAGATATCCATGCAGTCTTAGATGACGTTGCTGAAATGAAAGAGATCGCAAAAGATCTTAAAGCAGAAGATATCCATGATCTGGCAAAATGCCATGAGGCAGCAGATACCTTACTGAACCTGGAAATGATCTTCCGCGCAGCTGATATGAGAAAAGAATCCCGCGGCGTCTTCTATCCGCATTTCCGTATGGATTATCCGGAACAGGATGATAAGAACTGGCTTAAATGGATCAACATCGTACAGGGTGAAGACGGCGAGATGAAACTCTACACCGAGGATATCCCGATGTGGAAATACCCGGTACGTCCGGAAGGCTATGAGATTCCGGAAGGCCATGTGGAAGAGTATTACGTGGATCAGAAGTAAGGAGGGAATGAGATGGAAAAGATCAAAGTCATTGTTGACGATATACAGTTAGAAGTCAGAAAAGATGTTTCAGTTTATGAAGCGATCACAGAAGCAGATTTCCCTTATTACGACATGTCGATCCCGACACTGTACTATTTAAAGGGAATCCAGGAAGTAGATACGTCCGGTGTTGCGATCGTTGAAATCGACGGCGAGATCGTAAATGCGACTACGACCCGGATCAAAGA
>CAMODY010000083.1 GCA_946611595.1 uncultured Clostridia bacterium
ACAATATTCATATTCTGAAGCGCCGCTCCCGATGCACCCTTTCCGAGATTATCGAAACGGGACACTAAGAGAATGCGCTCCTCATTTCCGAAAACACTGATCTCCATATCATCTCTTCCGGAAAAAGCATTAGCTGTTAAGAATCCGTTCTCATCTGCTGCCTCTTTAAAATGCACAAGACCACTTTGGTAATATGCCTGATAAACCTCACTGATTTCCTTAACAGATGCATTTGTCTCTTGCTTTGTAAGTGCAACAACGACCTCCATGCCGCAAGGGAAATCCGCAACGATCGGGCAGAATACCGGGGCTTTATTAAGGCCTGCGATCTTTGACATTTCCGGAAGATGTTTATGGCTCTGGCTTAAGCCATACATTCTCGGAGCTTCCAAAGGCTTTGTCTTTTCCGTTTCATATTCCGCGATCATCTTCTTTCCGCCTCCGGTGTAGCCGGTCAGTGAGAAGCAACTAAGCTGTGCATCGTTTGAGATAATTCCCTTCTCCACCAATGGCGCCGCAAGGGAGATAAAGCCACTTGCATGGCATCCCGGATTTGCAATTCTTTTCGAAACTTTTATCTGCTCTCTTAAGTTTCCGATCTCCGGAAAACCGTAGGTCCAGCCCTCTGCCGTTCTGTGTGCGGTGGAAGTATCGATAATGCAGGTATCGGCACCTTCTGCAAGCGCTACTGCTTCTCTTGCCGCATCATCCGGAAGGCAGAGAAATGCGATATCTGCTTCAAGGATTGCATCCTTTCTGGCATTTGGATCCTTCCTGTTTTCTTCGCCCAGGAGAATCAGAGAAAGATCTTCTCTTCCGCTAAGCCGTTCATATATTCTAAGGCCGGTCGTTCCGGCACTGCCGTCAATAAATACTTTTTTCATTTTACTGCTTCTGTCTTTCTTAATTCTTTTTCAATTCTTCTCTAACTGCTGCGATCTGTTTTTCTACCGACTGCACTGAAGTTCCGCCTTCACTGATACGTTTCTCTGCGCAAGCCTTAAGGTCGACCGCTTCATAAACATCTTCTTCGAACAAGTCGGAATGCTTTTTATAATCTTCGAGCGGATAGGTCTCAAGCACGAGTCCTTTTTCCATGCACTCAGCAACGATCTGTCCTGAGATCTTATAGGCGTTTCGGAAGGCTTCTCCCTTTTTCACCATATAGTCTGCAAGGTCTGTAGCATTGATAAAACCGTTCTGTGCCGCTTTCATCATGTTGTCGGTGCGGGCCGTCATAGACTCGATCATTCCGCTAAACACATCCAAGCAGTTCTTCACAGTCTCACAGGAATCGAAGATACCTTCTTTGTCTTCCTGCATATCTTTGTTATAAGCAAGCGGAAGGCCTTTCAGGACCGTGAAAAGTCCGATCATATTTCCATAGACTCTTCCGGTCTTTCCGCGGACGAGTTCCGCCATATCCGGGTTTTTCTTCTGCGGCATGATGGAAGAGCCGGTTGTAAAGGCATCTGAAAGTTCAATGAACTTAAACTCCCAGGAAGACCACAGAACAATTTCCTCGCTGAATCTGGAAAGATGCATCATCAGGATGGAAAGAACGCTTGAAAGTTCTAAGGCAAAATCTCTGTCGGAAACACCATCCATAGAGTTTAAGCAGATACCGTCAAATCCCAGTTTCTCCGCTTCTAAATTGCGGTCTGTATTATAGGTCGTTCCGGCAAGCGCACAGCTTCCGATCGGGGAGACGTTCATTCTCTTTCTGCAATCAGAGAGCCTGTCAATATCACGAAGGAACATCTGCGCATAGGCCATTAAGTGGTGTCCGAAGGTCACCGGCTGCGCTCTTTGCAGATGGGTATAACCCGGCATGATCGCATCTTTATAAGTCTCTGCCTTATCGCATACGATCAGCGTTAAGGCTTTCAGTTTCTCTGTGATTTCATCAATCTCTTCGCGCAGATAAAGTCTTACGTCCAGCGCGACCTGATCGTTCCTGCTTCTTGCCGTGTGAAGTTTCTTTCCGACATCCCCAATGCGCTCGGTAAGGACCTGCTCCACAAACATATGAATATCTTCGCAGGAAGGATCAATCTCAAGTTTTCCGGTCTCAAGATCTTCTAAAATCGTACGCAGCCCGTCGATCAGATAGTCAGCTTCCCAGCCTTCAATGATCCCTTTACTACCAAGCATGGCAGCATGTGCCATGCTGCCTGCGATGTCCTGTTTATACATTTTACTGTCGAATGAAATCGAGGAGTTAAAATCGTCCGCGATCTTCGCCGTCTCTCCGGATGTGACTCCGGCCCACATTTTCGCCATAGAAATACCTCTTAGGACTTAAAAATCTATGTGCTGCGAAAGTCTTTCCTCCGCAGCACAACTCGGGTTTCTTATTTCTGGTTTTTCGCATCAACCATTGCCTGCACTTTGATCGGAAGACCAAAGAGGTTGATGAATCCTGCAGAATCTTTCTGGTCGTAGTCACTCTCGCCAAAGGTTGCGATCTCCTCGCTGTAGAGGGAGTAATCGCTCCATACGCCGGCTTTAATGATATTGCCTTTATATAATTTCAGTTTTACTTTTCCTGTAACTTTTTCCTGTGTCTTATCTACAAAAGCAGAGAGAGCTTCGCGAAGCGGCGTGAACCACTGTCCGTTATATACGACCTCTGCAAAGGTGATGGAAAGTTTCTGTTTCTCATGCAGCGTATATTTATCAAGACAGATGCTCTCTAATGCTTCATGTGCACGATAGAGGATCGTTCCGCCAGGAGTCTCATAAACGCCGCGGCACTTCATACCAACCAGACGGTTCTCTACAATATCAATGATTCCGATGCCGTTTGCACCGCCGAGTTCATTCAGCTTTAAGATGATGTTCTTTGCGCTCATCTTTTCGCCGTCGATCGCAACCGGAATGCCCTGCTCAAAATCAAGGGTTACATAAGTCGGTTCATCCGGAGCTGCCATCGGAGATACGCCCATCTCCAAAAATCCCGGTTTGTCATAATCCGGCTCTACGCCTGTATCCTCGAGTTCAAGACCTTCGTGAGAAAGATGCCATAAGTTTTTATCCTTGGAATAGTTTGTCTCGCGGTTGATCTTAAGCGGAATATTATGTGCCTCCGCATAATCGATCTCTTCTTCACGGGATTTCAGATCCCACTCACGCCAAGGAGCGATGATCGGCATATTCGGTGCAAAGTGTTTGATCGCAAGCTCGAAACGAACCTGATCATTTCCTTTGCCGGTGCAGCCGTGGCAGATCGCATCTGCGCCTTCTTTGATTGCGATCTCAACAAGACCCTTTGCAATGCAAGGACGTGCATGGCTGGTTCCAAGAAGATAATCTTCATAGATCGCTCCGGCTTTCATCGTCGGGATAATATACTCATCTACATATTCATCTGTAAGATCTAATACATAGAGTTTAGATGCACCTGTCTTAATGGCTTTTTCTTCGAGTCCTTCAAGCTCATCAGCCTGTCCCACGTTACCGGAAACAGCAATGACTTCACAGTTGTTATAGTTTTCTTTCAGCCACGGAATAATAATGGATGTATCCAGACCGCCTGAGTATGCCAGAACTACTTTTTTGATATCTTCTTTTTTCATAATGTCTTTCCTCTTTCTTAAGCTTCCTTATTTTGACATTTACGGAGCAAACATTTTTTCTAAATATTATAGAAATAATTTTTTTGCAGTATCCCGTACATAATACGTCTTTTCTAAGGTTTTTGCAATTTTATTCACCATTATACTCAAAAAAAATGATTTGTATACATATTTTTGCATATTTCTTCATTTTTATGCATTTTATTCAAGATATATGCGTCCAATTTCTGATTTTTATGCAATATTTTTGCATGAGTGTGCCTGAAAGCCGGGTAACAAAAAGAGGGCATCGCTGCCCTCTTTTCGCTATAATCCCCTACTACGATCTACAATCCCACAAAGGATTTTTCTTATGCCTGTGGCGGCATCTCGCTCATCAGCTTCTCAAAGGATTGCCTCATCATTGATTCAATGATCTTGCCCATTTCTCTTGCGGTATTTGCCGGATCAAGAGTTCCGGAGTACCTAAATCCGAAGAAGCAGTAAGCTTTGTGATATTTGCCATAGGTATCGATGCATCGTTTTACTTCAGCATCAATCTCTTCCTGGGTTGCATCTACGCGGCTTGCAGGGCCGGTGGAATCAAAGCCACCGGAAAAACCGATCTTATCGCCATATTTTTCGATCAGTGCTGCAATATCATTTGATTTCTGTACGGAAGCCCATACAGCCCATCCGATATCAATAAAGTCCTCAATGAGAGATTCTGCTTTACCACAGCAATGATACATCGGAATAATACCTCTCTTCCAGCACTCATCAGCAAAACGTTTGTGATGCGGTTTTACGATGGAACGGAAGGTTTCAATCGAGAAGAACGGAGACCGTTCAGTTGCAACGTCATCATAATACATGATCGTATCCGGATGATATGCATCAATAATATAATCCAGTGCTTTTACTTTATAATCGGTAATTGCCTCAAATAATGCGTTAACTTCTTCCGGTTCAGCGGCCATGGAATAAAGCGCCTCTTCAAATCCCATCAGTGCAGCAAGACGCTCGTAGACGCCGTTTCCAAAACCGAATTCAACAACTTCATGCTCTCTGTCCGGCTCGCCGATCATCTGGCATTCCATAGCATAAGCTGCCTTCCAGTCAAACTCTGCAGGATCCGGAATCTTGACGACCTCTCTCCAGTCGCAGATATCTTCCAGAATGAAAATATCATTTGCAGGAATTGCTGCTCCGTCACAGGTAGCCGGATACTCCCAGCGAATACCAAAACCATCCATGCAGTCGCCAAACTGCGCTCCTTTTTCAATGGAAGGACCATTAAGTGCACCAAATCCCAGAACCTTGTTTCCAACAAAAGAATTTGGGATCAGAGTGGTTGGTTTATGATTTAAATAATTTAAATAGTTTTCTTTAAAATTGAACTGTGGTCCATTGTTCTCCGGCATTTTGTTTCCTCCTTCAAAATAGCAATTTAATAATGTTTTACTAACCCCTCCGTCGAATGCATCTGCATCCTCAAGACAGAGAAATCATACCCTCCTGCATCTTTTCCGTAAATGCGACATAGCGATTGACTTTTTAACTTCTAATTTGTACACTGTGACCAAAGGAGATTCTTATGCTTTTATCCGTTGAAATTATTAGTGAATATATAAAACTCCCTGAAAAACCAGTCTTTTTCAAGTGCAATGATCAAACGCTTCATTTAGGCCGGCCTGTTTTGCTGACAGATCAGAAAGTACTAAAGTCGCACACTCTATACATAGTGAGGGCAGCTTCGATTCCCGCCTCGCTGCGATTCGAAAAACATTCCGCCCTTATCACGATCGGGATGCCGGCTGACCATATAATTAAAAAAACGGATAACCTGATCGTTTACAAAGAATCTGCTGATTTATTGGATCTGTTTAATCAGATAAGCCGGGTCTACGACTTTTTTGATGACTGGGAAAAGAAGCTTCTTTCCATCCCTTTCCATTCTTTGACGAAAAATATGTATCAGCAGGCTCTGGATATCTCTGCTGACGTCTTTGAAAACGGAATCTCTCTGATGAACAACACCTTTTCCATTGTTTTTGAGAACGAGACCAACCTTCAATACGCAGGCTATCATCGCACGGGTTCAGGGCAAGACTATGTAATGCCATCAGACATGATCAGCTTTTTTAAATATGATAAGGAGTATCAGAAGATCGTGAATGAGAGGGAGGTTTTCTACTATGACGGAGATGTTCTTCCACATCGTGTGCTGTGCAAAAATATTTTTCTGAACGAAACCTTTTTATTCCGTATTATTCTGACGGAATGCATCCGCCCCTTTAGGAAATCAGATGAGCTCCTCTTAGAATTTCTTTCCGGATTTTTTGTCCGTTTTCTACAACAGAGTCTTCTTCAGAATCCCACGGCTAGAGACGGGCTTTCCAAGCTTCTTACAGAATTCATTGAGACCGGAAAAAGCAATCACAAGGCACTGGAAAGTGAGCTGCAGAAACTGTCATGGAGGCCTTCCCATACCTATCGGATCGCAAGCGTTCATGCCAGCAGCGGAGACCTGGCCATATCCTCACTGACCTATTTTTCCTTTGAGGTCATGCGTTCATTTCCCGGAACCTATGCATTTCAATATCAGGACCAGATCATCATGCTGATCAATGAAACCAGAGCCGGGTCCATCGAAAGGTATTCGAATGGTCTCAGTGTTTTCGTCCGGGAGAATAACTTCCGGGTTGGCATCAGCAATTTTATGGATGATGTTTATGCGATACAGACGATGTACCGTCAGGCAGAAACGGCCCTTATGATCGGGCTCTCAGAAAAACCGATGGAATGGATCCACCGGTTCTCAAACTATACACTGCAATATATTTACAATCTGCTGACCAGTAATTCTGATTTAGGTCAGCTCTACTCTCCAATCTACTACCGTTTAGAGCGATACGATAAAGAGAATGGCTCTTCCTATCTGGAAACGCTGAAAGTTTATTTAAAGTGTCGCATGAACGCTGTCCAGGCTGCAAAAGAGCTCTTCATTCAAAGAAGCACCATGATCTACCGCTTAAAGAGAATTCGCGAAATTGCAGAGAACGATTTGGAAGACCGGGACGACCTTCTTCACCTTTATCTGACATTCAGCATCATTGAAAGAGAAAACAATAAGCCATACGGCTAAGTCAAGTGTGAGAGACTGCTTTCCGTTTCCGGTCTTCATTTTTTCATCAGTCGTTTCATATATGCCATCAATCGCGCTTTCTGCGTCTGATCAAGTGTATGATAGGCATTCAGTAATTCTTTTTCCTCCTGGTGATGATCATCGAGTAAGCTTTCCCTTAGATATGGAACCGCATAGCGCAATACGCCTCTGCCACACTGTTCAATAACACCGGCATCCAGAAGACGCCGTTTATAGATTTGAACATAGTCTGCTCTTACACCCATTCTTTTTGCAATATCTGCCACTTTGCTGAATTCATTATCCTCCACCATTGCTTTCAGGAAAGTAATATCAACTTCGGATAAAGTATTCAGGGTTGTCTGACAGATATCCTGGATATACTCTTCTTCTGCACGCTCCTTTGCGGTTTGAAATATTTCCTTCGACACATCTGTCTTCCCTTCAGCATATACGACCGTGTAATGTCCAAGCAGCTGCATCATATAAGGAGATCCCTTTGCTGACTCTGCCATCTGATTTCGGATCATATCCGGAACTTTCATTTTTAGTTTTTGAAATGACTGTTTATAAAAAGCATCTACATCACCGTTTTTCAGTGGCAATAACGGTTCCTTTTTTGCACGGTTTAAAAAAGTAAGGACTTTATCATTCAGCGTTGCAGAAACAGCTGCAGGAAGGCCTGCCATAATCAACGCAATATCGCAGCCTTTTCCAACCAGTTCCTGGTATGCAATGATCAGTTCTTTCAGATCCGCATTATTTGCCTGTACTTCATCAATTAAGATCAGGATTCCCTTTCCTTTTGAATTAAGTGCTTCACAAAGTTTTGTTAGCTTATAGGAAGAACTTTTTGTGTCGATGTCTGTAACGCTAAACTGAAGGCCCACAGAAAAGCCGAATGCCCCGAGACTTCCTCCCGTCAGTTTCTTGCTGCTGTTTTTTAAGAACGTTTCCCCTTCATCCTGTATCTTTTCAACAATCCTTGAAAGCATTCCTTTCGAAGCAACTGTCGGTGAAGCAACAATATATCCTTCTTTCCGTGCCAGATCCGCTATTTCTAAAAGAAGAACTGTTTTTCCAGATCCTCTTTGTCCGAGAAAAAGGACGGCGCGCTCTTTTGAACCGGGTTTACTCTTCAAGCCGGCAATGCAGTTTGACAGGATTTCACCCCTTCCGACCAGCCGGCCCGGCCGGTTTCCGAAAGAAGGCACAAACACAGAATCTACCCTCATGTACTTTTCCTTTCTGTTTTATCTATCACTTTCTATTTTATCTATTTCTTTCTATTTGTCAAATTCAAAGCATTATAAAAGCAGGCGCCTTGATCGGCACCTGCTAATGATTTTATATTCAAATATCGTATTGCATTTAATATTTTAAAAGCTCATTAAACACTTTCAGCGCAAATCGGTC
>CAMODY010000084.1 GCA_946611595.1 uncultured Clostridia bacterium
AGGGTGATGATAGATATTATCACCTTGTTTTATTAGCGGAAAATAATACCGGATATAACAATTTAATGAAGATCGTCTCTTTGGGATTCACAGAAGGTTTTTACTATAAACCTCGTGTGGATTATGAAGTGCTCGAAAAATACAGCGAAGGTCTGATCGCAACAAGTGCCTGCCTTGCCGGTATTGTGCAAAAAACGCTTTCCAGAGGTCACTATAAAGAGGCTGTAGATGAAGCTCTCCGCTTGGAGAAGATCTTCGGAAAAGAGAACTTCTTTTTAGAACTTCAGGATCACGGAATGCCGGAACAGAAAATGGTCAATTCCCAATTGATCCGCATGAGCGAAGAAGAAGGCATTCCTCTTGTTGCAACCAATGATGTTCACTATACCTATGATACCGACGCGGAAGCACACGATATCCTTTTGTGCATCCAGACCGGTAAAAAGATAAATGACGAAAACAGGATGCGCTATGAAGGCGGACAGTATTATCTGAAAAGCCCGGAAGAAATGGCGCAGCTCTTCTCTTATATTCCGGAAGCAATTGATAATACGGGGAAGATCGCAGAGCGCTGCAATGTGGAGATTGAATTCGGCGTGCAGAAACTTCCGCGCTATGACGTGCCGGAAGGCTTTACGGCGGAAGAGTATTTAGAGCGTCTTTGCGAAGAAGGCTTAAGGAAACGCTATGAAAATTATGAAAGTTTGGAGGGGCGCCTTAAATATGAGCTGGATACCATCAAGCAGATGGGTTATGTCGACTACTTCCTGATCGTCTGGGATTTCATCAACTACGCAAAACGAAATGGGATCATGGTTGGTCCGGGAAGAGGATCGGCTGCAGGCAGTCTGGTTTCCTATTGCCTTGAGATCACCGATATCGATCCGATGAAATACAGTCTGATCTTTGAACGTTTCTTGAATCCGGAACGTGTATCCATGCCGGATATCGACGTGGATTTCTGTTTCGAGCGAAGAGGCGAAGTGATCGACTATGTTTCCGAAAAATACGGCAAAGATAAAGTCGTCCAGATCATCACCTTCGGAACCATGGCGGCAAGAAACGTCATCCGTGATGTAGGACGTGTGCTTGATATGCCTTATGGCGCTGTCGATTCCATTGCAAAGATGATCCCGAATGAACTTGGGATCACAATCGATAAGGCGCTGAAGGCAAACAATGAACTGATGCGTGCATACGAGTCTGACTCCCAGATCAAGTATCTGATCGATATGGCAAAACGTCTTGAAGGTCTGCCGCGTCATGCTTCCATGCATGCAGCAGGTGTCGTGATCTCTCGTGAGCCGATCATGGAATATGTGCCGCTGGCAAGAGGATCTGACGGCTCTATCGTTACGCAGTTTGTCATGACGACACTGGAAGAACTCGGCCTTTTAAAAATGGACTTTTTAGGTCTGAGAACTCTGACCGTGATTCAAAACTGCGTGAATATGATCAAGAACAATGTGGGCCTTGATATTGACCTGAACCAGATCGACTATAACGATCCGCTTGTTTTGGATATGGTAGGTGCCGGAAAGACCGAAGGCGTCTTCCAGTTAGAAAGCGCCGGCATGAAAAGTTTCATGCGTGAGCTTAAACCAAAGAGCTTAGAAGATATCATCGCCGGAATTGCGCTTTACCGTCCGGGCCCGATGGACTTTATTCCGAAATATATCTCCGGTAAGAATTCTACGCAGGAGATCCGATATGACTGTCCGCAGTTAAAACCGATCCTGGAAACGACTTATGGCTGTATTGTCTATCAGGAGCAGGTTATGCAGATCGTGCGTGATCTTGCAGGCTACTCTTTAGGAGGCGCAGATGTCCTTCGCCGCGCAATGTCTAAAAAGAAGGATTCCGTTATGCAGGCGGAACGAAAACGTTTCGTCTACGGTGATCCGGAAACGAATGTTCCGGGCTGCATCAATAACGGGATCAGCGAGGCGGTTGCTAATAAGATTTATGACGATATGATCGACTTTGCAAAGTATGCGTTCAACAAGTCGCATGCGGCAGCATATGCGGTCGTCTCCTATCAGACAGCATATTTAAAATACTACTTCCCGGTTGAGTTTATGGCAGCGCTTATGACTTCCGTCATGGCGAATATGACAAAACTTGCAGGTTATATCCAGGAGTGCAAGGATATGAATATTGAGATCCTGCCTCCGGATATTAACGAAGCAGAAAGCGGTTTCGCAGCACGTGGACAGAACATCCGATACGGTCTGTCTGCTATCAAAGGTGTCGGAAAGAATGTCATCGATACGATCGTAGAGGAGAGAAGACAAAACGGAAAATATACAGACCTTTATGATTTCTGTCAGCGGCTTGCTGCGCGAGAGTTAAATAAACGTGCGGTTGAAAACTTTATCAAGGCCGGTTCTTTTGATTCCTTTGGAGCGACACGAAAGCAGCTTCTTCATATCTATATGGATGTGATCGATAAAGTTGTAAATGATAAAAAGAGCGCGATCAGCGGTCAGCTTTCTCTCTTTGATCTTGCGGGGGCCGATCAGAAAAATGATTTCATGATCCGCCTGCCGGATGTCGGGGAATTTGATAAAGCTGTCCTCTTAGACTTTGAAAAGGATGTGACCGGAATCTATATCAGCGGACATCCGCTCGATGAATATGCAGAGATCCTGAACAGAAGCGTCACTGCTAAGTCTTCAGATTTTGCGATTGATGATGAAGGAAATGTCATTGTACAGGATGGTTCGAAAGCGGTAATTGGCGGCCTGATCGCTGCTGTTACAAAGAAGAGCGCAAGAAATGGTCAGCCGATGGCTTTCCTGACCTTGGAAGACCTTCTTGGAACGATAGAAGTTATTGTATTCCCGAAGGACTATGCGGTATTCCGTCCGATGATCGAAGAAGGCCGGAAAGTGATCATTAAAGGCCGCGTGAGTGTCGATGCCGATGCAGATGGTAAACTGATCTGCGAAAGCATGCAGGATATGGAAGAAATCGGCAAAGAACTCTGGTTCCAGTTCAGCGACATGGATGCCTATATGGAAAATGCACGCTATATTGAAAGCCTTAGCAGTGTGGAACAACTCCGCGGAAATACTGTGATCAAGATCTATCTGAAAAAAGAAAAACAGCTGAAAGTCATGGACAGCCGCTATAGCATCAATTTAAATGATGAGTTCCTGGGCGTTTTAAAACAGCGCTTCGGCGAAGAAAATGTTAAGGTAACGACGGCAAGGAAATAGGACAGCAATATGATCAGTTCAAAGAGTAATGCAAAAATAAAGAATGTGAAGAAACTCTTAAGTTCTTCGAAAGAGCGCAGGCTGCAGGGCCTCTTTGCGATAGAAGGGGTGCGCCTTGTAAAGGAAGCGCCAATCGAACTGGTCCGGCAGCTCTTTATCAGCGAAAGTCTTGCAAAGAACGGGGAGTTTGATTCGGCCTGCTATAAAAATGTTGAAGTTGTTTCAGATGAAGTCTTTCGCTCTCTTTCAGATACTGTAACGCCGCAGGGCGTTCTTGCGCTTGTAGAACAGCCGGCATGGTCAATAAATATCTCTTCCTTTGAAAAGGGATGCAAGCTGCTTCTTTTAGATGGCATCCAGGATCCGGGAAATCTGGGAACGATCCTTAGGACTTCGGAAGCTGCCGGTGTAGATCAGGTGGTTATGAGCGAGGACTGTGTGGATATCTTTAATCCGAAAGTAATCCGTTCCACGATGGGCAGTATTTTCCGCATACCGTTTGTGATTGACGATCTGGTTGCTGTGATCGAGATGCTGAAAGCAGAGGGCATAAAAGTCTATGGTGCTGCGCTCGAGGGTTCTTTAGACTTCAGGAAAGTGGAGTTTGAAAAGCGGAGTGCAATCGTCATTGGAAACGAGGGGAACGGAATTTCCGAAAAGGTTTTGAATGCTGTAAATAAAAAAATACGCATTCCGATGAAAGGGCAGATCGAATCATTAAACGCAGCTGTATCGACAGCCGTTCTTCTTTATCACATCTTCGAAAATTAAAGAAATTTTTCGCAATTTTTTAACTCAATCTACATCTTGTGGTTAAATGTTACGAAAAAACACAAGATACAGAAACCGTGAAAAACCTTGAAAAATAAGGCTTGACACGGTTTTTTTGTTATTCTAGAATAAGCACAACGTAATAAATTTGTAACATTTTAAAAATCTTTTTGAAATATTTGAGAAAGTTTCGTAAAAATATGAAAATAGCTTTAAGTAAAAAAACAATTATCGCGATGGCATTATTCCTGATTGCAGGACTTCTTTTTGCAACCACTCTCCATGTATATGGAATGAATGCAGAATATAAAGCTGTGACTGAAAATATTCAGGCAGTTGTAAAGGCAAAGAAAGAAGCAGCTCTTAGCCATTATATTCATCAGGTAAAACTTGAGACTGCAGCTGCAATGGTAGAGCCGGTTGTTGAAGTGGCAGCTCCTGTTGAAAAAACGGAAGAGGTCGTAACAGAAGAGCCGGTCGTTGAAGAAGTAGTAGTAGAAGAGACCTACGTAGAAGAAACCTATGAAGAGGAAACTTACACAGCTGACTATTCTTCCGGATATGATGTTTATTATTCTGCAGACGATCTTCGTTTTAACGGCGTGATCTATGCCGGAGACTGGAGATGGACCTGGTATTCCCAGAATGTTCTTCCGGGCGGCGGACTTTCCATTCCGGGACGTCACGTAGATGAGAATGGCTATGTTTGTGATGAAAACGGACGCATCTGTTTAGCATCCAGTGATTTGGCTTGGGGCACAGTTGTTTCCACACCTTTCGGAAAAGAAGGCTGTGTATATGACTGCGGATGCGATTCCGGTACATTAGACGTTTATGTAGATTTCTGATACATCCCCTAAAGCATCAAGTATCTACAGAATTTAACCGCCTCCCAGCGGTATTTCCAAAGAAGGGCTGTTGTCTTAAGCGACAACAGTTCTTTTTTATGCATTTGCAATTACCAATGAAATACGATATATTTCTACCCATGGAAAACAAAGTGCTTTGCGGCGCAAGCTACTATGAACAAAAATTTTATCTGAACCCTGCATATGAAGTTTTACCGGAAGCGGTAAAGAATGAACTTAAGATCATGTGCGTGCTTTTTGTGCAGGATGTAAGCGGCATCATTATGCTGGAGTTTAATGATGACGGAAATCTTCAGATCATGGTTACGGCGCGTGACGATGATATCTATTTTGATGAAATAGGAGCAGAGCTCAAAGTGAAACAGATCCAGCAGGAAAAGAAAGAACTGTTCGGACAATTAGAGGAGTATTATCATGCTGTTAGCGATTGACCTTGGAAACACAAACATTAAATGCGCGATTTTTGATGGAAAAGAGATAGTTGCAACGTTTCGTTTGACAACGGATAAGCTGCGCACATCGGATGAGTTTGGAATTTCCATCCGTTCTCTTTTAGAGTTTGACGGTATTAAAATTTCAGATATCGATTCTGCGGTAATCGCCTCTGTTGTTCCGAATGTTATGCATTCTTTAAATAATGCAGTGAAAAAATTCTTCGGCATTGATCCACTGATCATAGGACCGGGAGTAAAGACCGGCATTAAACTGGTGAAGACCAATCCGAACGAAGTAGGATCTGACCGTATCGTGGATGGTGTTGCGGCGCTTGAGATGTACGGCGGTCCGGTGATCGTTGTAGACTATGGCACCGCTACTAAGTTTGATTACTTCTCAGCTGATCATGTATTTGAATCTGCTGTTACCTGTCCGGGTATCATGCTTTCAGCGCAGTCCCTTTGGGCAGGCACTGCAAAGCTTCCGCAGATTGAGATCATGGATCCGGGTTCCATTATGTGCAAGGATACTACAACGAGTCTTCAGGCCGGAATCCTTTACGGTCATATCGGCGAGGCGGAATATATCATCCGCAGACTGAAGGCGGAATCAAAAGAAGAAAACATCAAGGTTGTAGCGACCGGCGGTCTTGCAAGTACGATTTATAATAAGACAGATGAGATCGAGTTCCTCGAGCCGAATCTTACGATGCATGGTCTTCGAATCATCTACGAAAAGAATAAATGAAAATCGGAAACGTTGAAGTAGGACAATTAGTATTAGGGCCGATGGCCGGCTTTACAGATATGCCGTTTCGGGCACTTTGCATTGAGCAGGGTGCCTCTTTTACGTATACTGAGATGATCAGTGCAAAGGCCCTTTATTATAAAAACCGAAATACCCTACCGCTTTTAAAAACAGGGGAGAAAGAACGGCCGGTAGCTCTGCAGCTTTTTGGAAATGAACCAGAGCTTCTGGCAGATGAAGCGGCAAAACTGGAAGAGGGACCGTATGATATCTTTGATATCAACATGGGCTGTCCGGTACAGAAAGTTGTAGGAAACGGCGAGGGCAGCGCGCTGATGCGCAATCCGAAACTAGTCGGAGAGATCATTTCGGCGATGACAAAGCGCCTTACAAAGCCGGTTACGGTCAAGATCCGGAAAGGCTTCAATGATAATGAAATCAATGCGGTTGAAATCGCGAAAGTCGCAGAGGATGCCGGTGCATCCGCGGTTGCGATCCATGGAAGGACGAGAGAAGAGTTTTACCATGGGCAGGCAGATTGGGATATTATCCGGCAGGTGAAAGAAGCTGTGAATATTCCGGTGATCGGAAGCGGGGATATCTACTCGGGACCGGATGCGAAGCGGATGCTCGATGAGACCGGAGTGGATGCAGTCATGATCGCAAGGGGCGCAAGAGGAAACCCATGGATCTTCCATCAGGTGAAGACCTATCTTGAAAGCGGCGTGGAAGAAGAACGTCCGTCCCTGGAAGAAGTCCGGAATATGGTCCTTCGGCATGTACAGCTCATGATCGACTTTACCGGGGAAGAAGCGGCGATCCGCCAGATGCGAAAACACGTTGGATTCTATGTAACGGGCTACCATGATGCCACCCGGATGCGCAGAGAGATCAACCGCTGTACTACATATGAAGAGTTTGCTGACACGTTGACAAAGTGGAATGCTTAATATATAATCGTTCAAGCTGAGGAGCCTTTGGGCTCCTTTAAAGCGACCAAGTTTTGTTGAAAGGTAGTATTTAAAATGGCAGAGCAAGGAAAAATTTTAACGAAAGCTAGTTATCAGAAACTTCAGGAGGAACTTGAAGACCTTAAGGTAAATAAACGTAAGGAAATTGCACAGAAGATCAAAGAAGCAAGAGAGCAGGGAGATCTTTCCGAGAACGCTGAATATGATGCAGCAAAAGATGAGCAGAGAGATATCGAAGCACATATCGAAGAATTAGAGAATCTCCTCAAAACTGCAGAGATCATCGACCAGAAGAAAATTGACTTTGATAAGATCCACATGGGATGCAAAGTTAAGATCCGCGACATGGGAACAAGAAGAGAGATGACGTACGAGATCGTACCGAGCACCGAGGTAAACTCCAGAGAAAAGAAAATCTCTTACGAGTCTCCGATCGGAGCCGCTCTTATGAATAAGGAAGTTGGAGAAGTAGTTGAGATCCAGATTCCTGCCGGAACTGTAAGGTATAAAGTTCTGGAGATTCAGAAAGCAGAAGTTTAATTTTCATGGCCGCTTCGGTAAAACCTGAGCGGTCTTTTCCATTTATATAGATATCTGAAGATACAAAAAAGCCAAGCACAGAAGGGAACGAACATGGCAGAGAAGAATAAGCAGAACAATCAGCAGCAGGACGTAAATCAGCTTCTTAAAGTAAGAAGAGAAAAACTTGCTACGCTTCAGGAAGCAGGTGCAGATCCGTTTAAGATCACAAAGTATGATCAGACACATCACACGGATGAGGCAAAAGCTCTCTATGAAGAGCATGAGGCAAAACTGCTCGCAGGAAGAACTCCTGTCAATACTGAGGGTATGGAAGAGCAGGAAGCAAAAGAGGCAAAGAAAGCAGACTACAATGAGCGCAGGGCGATCATGGATGCAGATCCGATCCACGTTTCTATCGCAGGACGTATGATGTTCAAGCGTGTCATGGGAAAAGCCTCTTTCTGTAATATCCAGGACCTCAAAGGCGGAATCCAGGTTTATGTTGCGAAGGATTCTATCGGAGATGATTCCTATGCAGGATTTAAGAAATCCGATAT
>CAMODY010000085.1 GCA_946611595.1 uncultured Clostridia bacterium
GAACCTGTGCAAAGCATCAGAGAGCAATCACTCTTGCAGTTAAGAGAGCAAGACACATCGCATTAATGCCTTACAGCGTTGACTAATTCAAAAAATGAAAAGACAGAAACAGCTTCCGAATCCGGAAGCTGTTTTTTTGTGCGAAATGAGCCAAGCGACCAAGTAAGACTTGGTCGCTTGCGCAGCAAAGGGACCGGCGCAAGACAGTGTCTTGCAAGTCAGGTTCCTTTGCTGTGCAGGTGAACGAAGTTCACTTGGCTCATTTAGTGAAAACGGTCATCGAGCGAAGCGAGTTGTGCGAAATGAAACAAACGATTGAGGCGTATTAGGCGAGATGGGGCTAACAATCAGCTCTGAATTAGTTGTAATATAAATAAGAAAAAACTCGAAAGACCGCAACAATACTGAAAAAAATACTTGGATGTATTGAAATAAATACAGGAAAATGTTACTATATAAAAAATTTTGATTTTTTAATGGAGGCATAGGCGCATGGCTCAGGAAACAATTCAAAACATCAAAGATGCAGAGCTGAAAGCACAGCAGATCTTAAAAGATGCTGAGGTAGAAAAAGCAGCTCTCTTAAAGAAAGCCAGAGAAGAAGGTGCAGCTTTTAAAGAAGAGCTGACCGGCAGAGCAAATGAGGCTGCAAAGAAAGCAGTTGCTGCTGTTGAAGAGACGAGAGATGCCGCTTTGGTAAAGGCTTCCGTCAGAGCAGAGGCTGTGATCAACGGCTTTACAGGCAACGTCCAGGGAAAAAGGGACGCTGCGATTCAGGCTGTAATTGACGAAATTGCTTAAACTATAAATGTAGTTCGGGAGGAACGATCAATGGCTATTCTTGCCATGAAACGCATAACGATATGCGGATTGAAAAAAGACAGCAAGGCGATCTTAGAAGAAGTTCAGCGTCAGGGCGTGATTGAAATTCAGGATTTTACGCCGGAAGATGAAATCTTTAAAAAGAAACCGATGCCAATCTCCGGCGCGGAGTTTGAACGTAATATTCACGATGCAGAAAATGCGATCGAGGTATTAAATACTTATAACGAAGAGAAGTCTGGACTCCTTTCTTCTTTTAAGGGCCGCGCTGTGATCAGCAAGGAAGAGTATGACAACTTCCACAATGAGCTTGCAGATGCAAAATCAACCGTTGCCAGAATCCTGGCACTTTCTAAAGACGTTGCCGAGAAAAAAGCGGAAATCGTAAAGTGCAATCAGCAGATTGAAATGCTTTCTCCGTGGGAGACACTTGATGTGCCGCTGGATCTTTCCGGCACTGCTAAAACGTCCATCTTCATCGGAGCCCTTCCGGGCGAGTGGACGCTGGATGCGATCTATGAGGCAATGGCAGAAAATCTGCCTGTCGATGTCACGATCATCAGTCACGATAAAAACCAGACCTGCATTATGCTGATCTGTCAGAAAGAATCCTATGATTCCGTTAACAGTGCACTGCGCGGAATCGGATTTGCATATCCTTCTGTAAGCTGCTCTAAAACTCCGGTTGAACAGAAGGAAGATCTTAAAAAAGAAATCGAAAAATTAGAAGAAGAGATCAAAGTGTGCGAAGAAGAGATCGTCTCTTATGACGACCAGCGCTCAAAGATCAAATTCTTTGCGGACTATCAGGCAATCAGGGAAGAGAAATATGCCGTTGCTAAATCCCTTCCTCAGTCAGAACATGCCTTTGTAATGTCCGGATATATTCCGGAAAAATACATTCCGGATATGGAAACTGCACTGAAAGATTATGCAGTTACGATTGAAACAGAAGATCTTGCGGAAGATGAAGAAGCACCGGTTCTCTTAAAGAACAATCCGTTCTCAGCTTCTGTACAGGGCGTTGTCGAGTCTTATGCACTTCCGGCAAAAGGAGAGATCGATCCTTCCTTTATTATCTCCCTGTTCTACTTTATCTTCTTCGGCTTCATGCTTTCAGATGCAGCGATCGGTCTTTTGATCTTTTTAGGTGCAGGCTTCCTGCTTCTTAAGAATAAGAACATGGAGACCGGCCTTAGAAACAATACGAAACTCTTTATGTTCGGCGGAATCGCCGCAATGTTCTTCGGCGTTATGTTCGGCAGTTACTTTGGTGACTTGATCCCGTCCGTTTCCGGAAACTTCTTCGGAAATCCGATCGTCGTCAAACCGGTATGGCTGGATATGCAGCAAAACCCGATGACCGTCCTTTCTCTGGCATTGGTTATGGGTATCATCCATATCTTCACCGGTCTTGGGATCAACGGCTATCAGTTATTAAAGAAAAAAGATGTTGTCGGATTTATCTTTGACATTATTGTCTGGTATATCATTCTGGTCGGACTGATCGTTAAATGCCTTTCCATGCAGATGATCATGGACATCTTAGCCGGTGGCGCAAAACCATTCATCCCGGCAAATATCGGCAACATCGGTCTTTATGCTGCAGGCATAGGCTGCGTTGCGATCATTATCATGGGCGGTAGAGAATCCAAGAACTGGGGCAAGAGACTTCTGAAAGGTGCATATGCTGTATACGGTATCACAAGCTACCTTTCCGATATCCTGTCCTATTCCAGACTTTTAGCATTAGGTCTTGCAACGGGTGTTATCTCATCTGTTGCGAATATGATTGGTACCATGTTCGGAAGCGGCGTCCTTGGCGTTATTATCTTCATCGTTGTCTTCCTGATCATCAATGCCATCAACATCGGTATTAATACGCTTGGTGCGTACGTACACACCAACCGTTTGCAATACGTCGAATTCTTCGGTCACTTCTATGACGGAGGCGGCCGTCCGTTCGAGCCTTATAGTGTAAAAACAAAATATTATAAGTTTAAGGAGAACTAAAAATGATTGATTTCTTACAAGCAAACATGGGCACAATTTTAGCACTGCTTGGTGCAGCACTTGCCGTAGGTCTTGCGGGCTCAGGAAGTGCAAGAGGTGTAGGCGTTGCCGGTGAGGCAGCTGCTGGTGTTATCGCAGAAGATCCGGGTAAATTCGGTAAGGTAATGGTACTTCAGCTCCTTCCGGGTACACAGGGTATCTACGGTCTGATCATCGGATTCATCACTCTGTCCCAGACTGGTATCTTAGGTGGTGACGGAAACATCTCCATCGGTAAAGGTCTTGTATATCTTTGCGCATGCCTTCCGATCGCAATCGCTGGTTACTTCTCCGGTGTTGCACAGGGAAAAGCTTCCGCAGCTTCCATCGGCGTTGTTGCTAAGAAGCCGGATCAGTTCGGTAAAGCAATGATCTTCCCGATCATGGTTGAGACCTACGCAATCCTTGCTCTTCTGGTTTCCATCCTTGCAATCAGTGGTGCAGCAAACGTTGCATTCTAATTTAGGAGTTTATACATGAGTGGACTTGATAAAATTTTAGAGCATATCAGTAGCGAAGCCACAGATAATGCCAGCAAGATCATCGAGAATGCAAAAGCGGAAGCTGAGCGTATTCTTTCTGCAGAGAAAGAAGAGGCAGCACGTCTTGAAGCACAGATCAGCAAGCAGAGTGAGCTTGATGTTGCAGCTGCTTCCAAACGGATCCAGTCCGCAGCAGATCTGAAAGAAAAGAGAATGATCCTTGAAGCAAAGCAGAAGGAGATCGACTCTGTAATTGATGATGCACTTGCAAAACTGACAGGCCTTGATGATGCAGCGTACTTTGAGACGCTCTCTAAAATGCTGGATAAATATTCCACAGACGAAGAAGGTGTGATCCGCTTCTCACAGAAAGATTTAGGACGCCTTCCGGCAGATTTTGAAGCGAAAGCAAAAGCACATAAACTTACGCTTTCTAACGAGCCTGTGAATATTGACGGCGGCTTTGTGCTTGTATATGGAGATATTGAAGAAAACTGCAGCTTTGAAGCACTTGTAAATGCTTCCAGAGAAGTTCTGCAGGATAAAATCGGGCAGATACTGTTCAGCTAAAAAACTTTTAAAGAAAGGAGCGGCTTTTCATGGACAAAGAGTTTTTATATGACCCGTTGCTGGATGATGAATTGCTTCCGGACGAGTTATTTACCTCGCAAGTCGCACAAATCCGTACAAAAGAAAATTCGCTGCTCAGTGATCAGGACATTAACAGTCTTATGCAATGCCCGACCTATGAAGACTGCATTCAGTTCCTTTTAGACAGGGGCTGGGGACCGACGGACCACGACACACCGGAAGAGCTTTTGACGCTGGAGCGTGATAAGACATGGGCGCTGATGCGTTCTCTCTGCAATGACCAGCAGATGAAGGCGTTTGACATCTTCCGTCTGAGCACCGATTTCCATAATCTGAAAGTAGCGATCAAAGAAAGCTACGCACAGAAGGATGTGCCGAATGTTTATAAGTCCGGCGGAAACTATCCGATCGAGCTGTTCCGCAAGACAGCAGCAGACAATGATTTTGCACCGCTTCCGCTTACGATGATGCGTGCTGCGGAAGAGGCAAGAGACGTTCTGTTCCATACAGGCGACTCTCAGCTTTGCGATGTTATCATTGACCGGGCAGCCCTCCAGTCGATCTATCAGGCCGGCAAAGCAACCGGCAATGATCTGCTGAAAGGATACGCGGAACTGAAGGTGGCAGCAGCAAATATTAATATTGCAATTAGAGCTTGTAAGGCAAATAAAGATATCGATTTTCTGCAGAGAGCTTTTTGCGAATGCGAAAGCATCAGCGTACAAAAGCTGATTGCAGCAACAAGAAACGGTCTGGACTCTATTTATGAATATTTAGAGACAACTTCTTATGCAGATGCGATCGATGCCATCAAAGAAAGCCCGGCGGCTTTTGACAGATGGTGCGATAACCGCATGATGAAGCTGATCAGACCGCAGAAATATAATGCATTTACGATCTCTCCGCTGGCAGCTTATGTGCTGGCAAAAGAGAACGAAATGAAATCCGTCCGCATGATTCTTTCCGGAAAACTGAATCATCTGGACGAGGCACAGATCAGGGAAAGGTTAAGGGAATCCTATGTATAAGATAGCAGTAATAGGTGACAGAGATTCGATCTACGGTTTTGCTACTCTTGGACTTGAAACTTTTCCTGTGGCAAACGCAGACGAAGGCGAGGATACGTTAAAACGTCTTGCGATGACAGACTATGCCGTAATCTACATTACGGAAAGTCTGAAAGCTGAGATCGAAGATACGATCGAAAAATTCAGAGATCAGAAACTTCCTGCAATTATCCCGATCCCGGGTGTGTCCGGAAACACCGGTCAGGGCATGGTCGATGTAAAACGACTTGTAGAGCAGGCAGTAGGTTCTGACATTATTTTCAACAACGAAAACTAGGAAATCAATAAAGTAACAGAAAGGCATTGGTACAAACTTATGAGCAAAGGTACAATTAAAAAAGTTGCCGGACCATTGGTTGTAGCAACAGGAATGAGAGACGCGAACATGTTCGACGTTTGCCGTGTTGCTGATCAAAGACTGATTGGTGAGATCATTGAGATCCACGGTGACGAAGCCTCTATTCAGGTTTATGAGGAGACCTCAGGACTCGGACCGGGCGAACCGGTAGAATCCACGAATGCTCCTTTGAGCGTTGATCTGGCACCGGGACTGATCGGAAGTATTTTCGACGGTATCCAGAGACCGCTTGTAAAAATTATGGAAAAGACAGGAAACAACCTTACACGTGGTGTAGAAGTTCCTTCTTTGGATATGGAAAAGAAATGGACCTTCGTTCCGACCGCAAAGGTTGGCGATGAAGTTGCTCCTTGCGATGTTTTAGGAACCGTTCAGGAGACCCATATCGTAGAGCAGAGAATCATGGTTCCGCACGGCGTTGAAGGAAAGATCGTTTCCATCGAAAGCGGCGATTTCACGATCGAAGAGACGATCGCAGTTGTCGAGACAAAAGACGGCGAAAAGAAAGAGATCGCAATGCTTCAGAAATGGCCGGTTCGTGTTGGCCGTCCATATAAAGAAAAACTGTCCCCGACCATGCCTTTAGTTACAGGACAGCGTGTTATCGATGCCATGTTCCCAATCGCCAAAGGTGGTACAGCAGCTATCCCGGGACCGTTCGGTTCAGGAAAGACTGTAACACAGCACCAGCTGGCTAAGTGGGCAGAGGCTGATATCGTCGTATATATCGGATGCGGCGAGCGTGGAAACGAGATGACCGACGTTCTGAACGAGTTCCCGGAACTGAAAGACCCGAAGTCCGGATACTCTTTGATGGAGCGTACCGTGCTGATCGCAAACACATCGGATATGCCGGTTGCAGCTCGTGAGGCATCCATTTACGTAGGTATTACAATTGCTGAGTACTTCAGAGATATGGGATTCTCCGTAGCTCTTATGGCAGACTCCACATCCCGTTGGGCAGAGGCGCTTCGTGAGATGAGTGGTCGTCTTGAAGAGATGCCTGGTGAAGAAGGTTACCCGGCATACCTTGGATCCCGTCTGGCTCAGTTCTATGAGAGAGCAGGACGCGTTATCTCCTGTGGTAACAATCCGCGCGAAGGAGCACTTTCCGTTATCGGTGCTGTATCTCCTCCGGGTGGTGATATTTCCGAGCCGGTATCCCAGGCAACCCTTCGTATCGTTAAGGTATTCTGGGGACTGGATTCCAACCTTGCATACAAGAGACACTTCCCGGCTATCAACTGGCTGACAAGTTACTCCCTCTATACCACAGACATGGGTCCGTGGTTTGATGAGGCAGTAAAGGGTCCGTGGATGGAATGCCGCGGAAGAATGATGGCTCTTTTAAGTGATGAGGCAGCTTTGGAAGAGATCGTACAGCTCGTCGGTATGGACGCACTTTCTGCTCCGGACCGCTTAAAGATGGAAGCTGCAAGATCCATCCGTGAGGATTTCCTGCATCAGGATTCCTTCAACGAAGTTGATACATATACAGAACTTGATAAACAGTTCTTAATGATGCAGCTGATTCTTGCATTCTATGACGAGGCACTTGCTGCACTGGAAAAAGGCGCTTCCATTGAGACTCTGGTTAATCTGGATGTCAGAGAGCGCATCGGTCGTTTTAAATACACTGTTCATGATCGCTGCCAGGACGAGTTTGAAAACGTTATGGCTCAGATCAAACAGGAAGTTGAAAGCACAATTGTAGAGGAGGACTAATTATGCCAAAAGAGTATAGAACAATTCAGGAAATTGCAGGTCCTCTTATGCTGGTCCAGGGCGTTGAGGGCGTAACCTACAACGAGCTTGGAGAAATAGAGCTTGCAAGCGGCGAAAAGAGACGCTGCAAAGTTTTGGAAATTGACGGAAGCAACGCTGTTGTACAGCTGTTCGAAAGTTCCACCGGTATCAACCCGCAGGAAAGCAAGGTTCGTTTCCTTGGAAGAACCATGGAGCTTGGCGTTTCCGAAGATATGCTGAGCCGTGTATTCGACGGACTTGGACGTCCGATCGATGGTGGCCCGGAAATCCTTCCGGACAAGAGAATGGATGTTAACGGTCTTCCGATGAACCCGGCAGCAAGAAACTATCCGCAGGAGTTTATCCAGACCGGTGTTTCCGCTATCGATGGTCTGAACACACTGGTTCGTGGACAGAAGCTTCCGATCTTCTCCATGTCCGGTCTGCCGCATGCAGATCTGGCAGCACAGATTGCCCGTCAGGCAAAGGTTCGCGGAACGGATGAGCAGTTCGCCGTTGTATTTGCCGCTATGGGTATTACGTTCGAAGAGGCAAACTTCTTCATGGAAAGCTTCCGCGAGACGGGCGCGATCGACCGAAGCGTCATGTTTATCAACCTGGCCAATGACCCGGCTGTCGAGCGTATCGCGACACCGCGTGTGGCGCTGACCGCTGCCGAGTATCTGGCTTTTGAGCTGGACATGCACGTGCTGGTCATCCTGACCGACATCACAAACTATGCGGACGCACTGCGTGAGGTCTCCGCAGCCCGTAAAGAGGTTCCGGGACGCCGCGGTTATCCGGGCTATATGTATACTGACCTGGCGACATTGTACGAACGCGCCGGCCGCCAGAGAGGCAAAGTCGGA
>CAMODY010000086.1 GCA_946611595.1 uncultured Clostridia bacterium
CCTTGGAAAAAATGAAGACCTGTTCACCCGAACTCTGACTGCAAATGATATCAATCTGATCTCCGTTCCTGAGATCAAAGAGCCGATGCGGATAAAGGCAAAAGTCCGCTACCGCCAGAAAGAGCAATGGGCGACCGTCATTCAGACAGGTGAAGATACGCTCCGCGTAGAATTTGACGAGCCGCAACGCGCCATCACAAAAGGGCAAGCCGTCGTTCTTTACGATGGAGATACGGTAGTCGGAGGCGGAACGATCAACGAGGTCAGTTTTATATAGTATTAAACGGATAAGGAAATAATATGGAAGCATTAGAACATATCGAAAAAACTGTCATAAATGCGGCAGGTCAGCGTTCAAAAGGCGAGACCGTCGTATTAAAAGAACACGTTTTAACCGTCATCGTAAACGAGAACCCTGTTTATCGTCTTGTTTGTACGAAAACTCATCTGAAAGAGCTTGTGATCGGCCGTCTGTTTACCGAAGGCCTGATCCTATCTCCAGATGAGATCGATAAGTTCTATTTATGCCCGTCTGAAAATGAGGCGCGTATCTTTTTAAATCACAATGTGGACTGGGAAGAATGGCAGGGGGCAGAACCAAGCTGCTGCACAGCAAACCGCACCTTTCTTTCTGCTGCTGAAAAGAGAGGCCTGAAGCAGGTTCCACGCCTTTCCTGGAAGCCTGAATGGATTTTTGATCTTTCCCGCAGATTTTTAAGCGGCGTTGAGATTCACCGCGCAACGCAGGGGACCCACTCCTGTTTCATTAGTAGAGATGGCAAGATCCTGTTTTCTTCCGAAGATATCGGACGCCATAACGCGATCGATAAAGCAATTGGTTATGCGCTCTTAAATGGCATTCCTCTTTACGAATGCCTCCTCTACACTTCCGGCCGTGTTCCTGTTGATATGGTACAGAAAGTGATCTCCGCCGGAATTCCGGTCCTTGTTTCTAAGGCAGTTGCGACCGCCGAATCCGTAGAACTGGCAAAAGAATATGGTCTGACACTGATCTGCAGGGCATATCCTGACCAGTTTGAGATCTACACGGACGAATAAAAGCAACATTCTGTCTATTATTCACAAAATTTCCGTGCAATTCCCAAAGATTTTTATATAAAACGATATATTTTTTATGCCCCTCTTTTTTCCTTTCTGTATAATTGTACAAAATAAATACAATTATAGAGGAGGGTCATATGAATTTCTTTTCACCTGCTGACGTCGCCCAAAACTATATTCAGATCGGTAAAAGCAAGGTCAACACACCAACAATGAAGTTGATCGTTCTTGCTATTATGGCCGGTTTGTTTATTGCCATTGGCGGAATCGCAGCAACAACAGTCGCTGTAGCAGTAAAACCTGCATCACTCGGAAAATTTTTAGGAGCTATCGTTTTCCCCGGAGGCCTAACCATGGTGCTGATTGCCGGTTCTGAATTATTCACCGGTAACTGTCTTCTTATTGTGCCCCTGCTCGAGAAAGCAGTCTCCTTAAAAGGAGTTGTTAAAAACCTGGTACTGGTCTATATCGGCAACTTCATCGGAAGCATTCTTTTAGCTGCCGGCATCGTGTACAGCCATCAGGTAGCACTCTTTGACAACGGCGTTGCCGTATCCGTTATTTCAACAGCTGTTTCCAAATGCAGCATTTCTTTCGGAGATGCGCTGATCAAAGGCATCCTCTGTAACTTCCTCGTCTGCATCGCAGTCTGGATCTCCTTCGCTGCAAAAGACATCGTCGGCAAGATCGTAGGTCTTTTCTTCCCGATCCTGATGTTTGTTTTATGTGGTTTTGAACACAGCGTTGCAAATATGTATTATCTTTTTGCCGGACTTTTCGCAAATACGGTTCCGGCATTTGCAGAGGCAGCCGCCGCAGCCGGTATTGACGCAAGTGCAATTACAGCAGGCAATATTTTTATTGGAAACTTACTTCCAGTTACGATCGGAAATCTTATTGGCGGTGCGATCTGTGTCGGACTTCCATACTGGTACATCTACCTTCGCCGCAAAAAGAAAATGGATATCCTTACCGAAGATTAATACTTTTTCTTTTTCCACTTAGGATATACAATGATACAGATAGGATATTCATTACCGTAACAAATGATAGGAAGGAGCAGTTATGGTTACAACTACTACAAACAGTATTGAAGGACAGCAAATTGTTAAATACAAAAAAGTCCTGACTGGTCAGGCATTTATAGGCGGAAAACTTGGTGGTCTTCGCGGTACAAACTCAAAAAATATTTCCGAGATGACACCGGAAGAATTTGACGAGTGCTTTATTCAAGGCACATCTGCTGCATATAGCAAACTCGTTGAGCAGGCAGAAGAACTCGGCGCAAATGCCATCATCGGTGCTGGCGCGGAATACCACTTCTGCGGACCAAACAACGAATCTCTCTTTGTCGTTGCCAAAGGAACCGCCGTTATTGTAGATATCTCTTATTATTAAAATCATATCAGCAAAAGTGCTGCGCAAAAGCCGCCAAATTCAGGCGGCTTTTTTCGTGCTTGAAAATTGAAAATCCCACGCTTCTTCATTACACTTGCCTTTTCTATGCCAATGTTTGAACATCGTCTAAAAATAGTTATACGAATTGTATAATTTTTATTTCGTCTTGAATTTCCTTCATGTATAATGCATGTATAGAAATTTGTACAATTAGTGGGATTGTGCTTATTTTTCGTGTAACTGTAAAACTATGTGCAAAGTGAGGAGAAGAAATGGCAAAAGCTAAAACAACCGTAAAGTTCCAGGGAACTTTAGAACAGGAACAGGCTTTGCGGGAAGTGATCGAAGCTCACAAGAATCAGCCGGGTGCACTGATGCCTGTCCTTCAGGCAGCTCAGGGCATTTATGGATACCTGCCGCTTGAAGTGCAGGAAATGATTGCTGCAGGGCTTCAGATCTCTGTCGCAGAAGTCTATGGCGTTGTAACATTTTATTCTCAATTCTCCCTGAACCCGAAGGGCAAGTTCAACGTGTCCGTATGTCTCGGAACCGCCTGCTATGTAAAAGGCTCTGAAAAGGTTTTGGAAGCAGTTGAGAGCAAACTGGGAATTCCGAGCGGCGGATGCACCGAAGATACGAAATTCTCAATTGATGTCACCCGTTGTTTAGGTGCCTGCGGACTTGCCCCTGTTATGACAGTCAATGACGACGTCTATGGCAAAGTAGAACCTAAGAAAGTAGCCGAGATCATCGACGGCTATATGAATCGCTAGGAGGGTGCCATGACAATAGAACAATTAAACAAAATCAGAGAAGAAAAACACGAACTCCTCATGGTTCGTAAACTTGTAAAAGAAGAAGGCGAAAAACTCGCAGCGAATACCGGATACCGGAAACAGGTCCTGATCTGCGGAGGTACCGGCTGTACGTCTTCCGGTTCCAAAGAGATCATCTCCGCGCTGGAAGGCGAGCTTGAGAAAAAAGGTCTTAAGGATGTCTTAGTTGTAAAGACCGGCTGCTTTGGGCTTTGTGCGTTAGGTCCGATCATGATCGTATATCCGGAAGGAACCTTCTACTCTCAGATGACTCCGGAACACGTCGTTACCGTTTGCGATCAGCATCTGATCGAAGGCGGAGAGCCTGTAAAAGACCTGCTTTATGCAGATTCTGTTTTAGAAGACGGAACGATCCTCCCGTTAAGCGAGACCCCGTTCTATAAAAAGCAGAAACGCGTGGCCTTAAGAAACTGCGGTGTGATCGCTGCAGAAGACATCGATGAGGCAATCGCACTTGATGCATATCAGGCACTTTATAAATGCCTCACCGAAATGACTCCGGATGAAGTCATCCAGGTGATGATCGACTCCGGCTTAAGAGGCCGTGGAGGCGCAGGCTTCCCGACAGGTCTGAAATGGAAATTTGCATGTTCAAGACGCGGTGAAGTACAGAAATTCGTCTGCTGCAACGCCGATGAAGGTGACCCGGGCGCATTCATGGACCGTTCCATCTTAGAGGGCGACCCGCACGTTGTATTAGAGGCAATGGCGATTGCTGGTTATGCGATCGGCTCCAACCAGGGTTATATCTATGTACGTGCTGAGTATCCGATCGCCGTACAGCGTCTTAATATTGCAATTGCCCAGGCAAGAGAATATGGCCTCTTAGGAGAAAACATCTTTGGCACCGACTTCAGTTTTGATATTGAACTGAGACTTGGATCCGGCGCTTTCGTCTGCGGCGAAGAAACCGCTCTGATGACTTCCATCGAAGGAAAGCGCGGTGAGCCGAGACCTCGTCCGCCATTCCCGGCAGTCAAAGGTTTATTCGGACAGCCGACGATCCTTAATAACGTAGAGACATGGGCAAACATCCCGCAGATCATCACAAAGGGCGCGGACTGGTTTGCTTCCATGGGAACTGAAAAATCCAAAGGAACCAAGGTATTCGCACTTGGCGGCAAGATCAACAATACCGGTCTTGTTGAGGTTGAGATGGGAACAACCCTTCGCGAGATCGTAGAAGAGATCGGCGGCGGTGTTCCGAACGGAAAGAAATTCAAAGCTGCACAGACCGGTGGTCCGTCCGGCGGATGTATTGCAGCTGATAACTTAGATGTTCCGATTGATTACGACAACCTGATCGCGATTGGGTCCATGATGGGATCCGGCGGACTGATCGTTATGGATGAAGATAACTGCATGGTCGACATTGCTAAATTCTTCCTCAACTTTACAGTTGATGAGTCCTGCGGTAAATGTACTGCCTGCCGTATCGGAACAAAGAGACTGTTTGAGATCTTAGAGAAGATCACCCAGGGCGAGGCAACCATGGAAGACCTTGAGAAGATGGAATATCTTTGCGATAAGATCAAAAAGAATTCCCTCTGCGCTCTCGGCCAGACAGCACCGAACCCTGTTGTTTCTACATACAAATGCTTTAAGGATGAATATCTTGCCCATGTTCAGGACAAGAAATGTCCTTCCGGCATCTGTAAAGCACTCCTTGAGTTCTGGATCGATCCTGAAAAATGTAAGGGCTGCACGCTCTGTGCTAGAAACTGCCCGGTCAACGCAATTTCAGGCAACGTCAAAGAGCCGCATGTAATTGATAACAATGTATGTATTGGCTGCGGAACCTGCCTTGCAAACTGCAAGTTCGGCGCAATTACGAAACGATAGGAGGTGCCTAAGATGATTAATTTGACAATTGATGGCATTCAGGTCCAGGTAGAAGAAGGCACAACTATTTTACAGGCAGCACAGTCTGTTGGTATTGAAATCCCGACACTCTGTCATATGAAGGAACTTGCCCCGGACGGTTCCTGCAGGATGTGTCTGGTAGAGGTAGAAGGCGCACGTGGTCTGATGACTGCATGTGCAGCTCCGGTCTCAGAGGGCATGGTCGTCCACACCGATACACCTGATGTTCTTGAATCAAGAAAATTCATCCTCGAGATGATGCTTTCCAACCATACCGGAGACTGCATGAGCTGTGCTGCAAACGGCGACTGCAAACTCCAGCAGTATGCAATGGAATATGAAGTAGAGCGTGGAGATTTCACCGGCGAGACCTGCCAGATCCCGGCGGATGATTCTTCTCCATTCTTCGTATATGATCCGGGCAAATGTATTCTTTGCCGTCGCTGCGTCCGTACCTGCCAGGAGATCCAGTGCAATGGTACGATCGCTGCTACTGAAAGAGGATTTGAAACAACCGTCTCCCCGGTTATGGGTATCAAGATTGCAGATTCCAACTGCGTAAGCTGCGGTAACTGCGTACAGGCTTGCCCGACCGGTGCTCTTTCCCTGAAAGCCGGAAAGAAATTCCGTAAATGGGAGACAACGAAAGTTCTTACTACATGTCCGCACTGTGCAACCGGCTGCCAGTTCTATCTGATCGTAAAGAACGGCAAGATCGTTGCAGTAGAAGGTGCAGACGGACCTTCCAACAATGGACAGCTCTGCGTTAAGGGCCGCTTCGGTTCTTTCGAGTTCGTTCACGACGAAGGAAGACTGACCGATCCGCTGATCAAGAAAGATGGTAAGTTTGTAAAAGCTACCTGGGATGAAGCATTAGATCTGATCGCCCAGAAGTTTACAGATATCAAAAAACAGTATGGCGGCGAAGCTTTAGCAGGTTTCTCCTGCTCAAGAGCTCCGAACGAAGATAACTACATGATGCAGAAACTCGTACGCTGCGCATTTGATTCGAACAACGTTGATAACTGCGCACGTGTCTGCCACAGTGCATCCGTTCATGGTCTTGCGATCACGTTAGGATCCGGTGCCATGACAAACACGATCAAAGATATCACGGAAGAGCCGGATGTTATCATGGTCGTAGGTTCCAACCCGACAGAGGCACACCCTGTTGTCGGTGCAAGAATCCGCCGTGCTGCACGCCGCGGAGCAAAACTGATCGTTGTTGATCCGCGTGATATCACTCTTACAAAAGATGCTGCGATTCACCTTAAGATCAAACCTGGAACAAACGTTGCATTCGCAAACGGTATGATGAACATTTTCATCAACGAAGGTCTGATCGATGAAGCTTTCATCAAAGAAAGAACAGAAGGCTTCGAAGAATTAGCAGAGATCGTAAAAGACTATACGCCGGAAAAGGTTGCTGAAATCTGCCACATCGATGCTGAAGACTTAAAGGCTGCTGCAAGAATGTATGCAAAAGCAGAGAAAGCTCCGATCATCTACTGCTTAGGTGTTACCGAGCACAGCACAGGTACCGAAGGCGTTATGAGTATGTCCAACATGGCTATGATGGTTGGAAAACTCGGAAAACCGGGATGCGGCGTTAACCCGCTCCGTGGACAGAACAACGTACAGGGTGCCTGCGATATGGGTGCTCTTCCGGAGAAATTCCCTGGATATCAGAATGTAACGGATGAAGCTGTCATGGCAAAATTCGAAAAAGCTTGGGGCAAGACCTTAAATCACAAACCTGGCCTTAAAGCAACGGAAGTGCTTCCGGCTGCAATCGAAGGAAAGATCAAAGGTCTTTATATCTTCGGCGAGGATCCGATCGTTACCGACCCGGATACCCACCATGTAGAAAAAGCATTAACAAGCTTAGACTTCTTAGTTGTACAGGATCTCTTCATGACAGAAACCGCTCAGTATGCAGATGTTATCCTTCCTGGCGTAAGCTATGCAGAAAAAGAAGGAACCTTCTCCAATACCGAGCGCCGTGTACAGAGAGTCCGCAAAGCTGTTGACCTTGGAACCAATGCACGTCTTGATACTGATATCTTTATCGATGTCATGAACAGAATGGGATATCCTCAGCCACAGCTGACATCCGCTGAGATCATGGATGAGATCGCATCCCTGACGCCAAGCTTTGCAGGTATCTCCCATGCAAGATTAGATGCAGGCGAGAGCCTCCAGTGGCCGTGCACCGGAAAAGACCATCCGGGAACACCGATCATGCATGTTGGTAAATTCTCAAGAGGTCTTGGCTACTTCTATCCGGCGAAGTTCAAACCATCAATCGAGCTTCCGGATGAAGAGTATCCGACACTACTGATCACAGGACGTATGCTCTACCACTACAACACCCGTGCAATGACCGGAAAGAGCAAAGGTATCAACCAGATTGCAAATGAGTCCTACATCGAGATGAACTTCAAAGATGCAGACCGCATCGGTATTGCAAACGGCGACAAGGTCAAAGTTTCCAGCCGCCGCGGTGAGCTGGTAACGACTGCAAGAGTCGGAAGAAAGGTTTCCGAAGGCGAGTCCTTCATGACCTTCCACTTCCCGGACGGAAATGCAAACCTCTTAAC
>CAMODY010000087.1 GCA_946611595.1 uncultured Clostridia bacterium
GGCCATATCATTATCGGTGTGGAAATGATCACGGAAAAGATCCGGGATATCAAGGGATTTCCGAAGCTACGGGCGGAAGAACTGAAGCACTGCATCCTTTCCCACCACGGCGAATATGAATATGGTTCACCAAAAAAACCGGCGATCATCGAAGCTGTGGCACTCAATTTTGCTGATAACACCGATGCAAAACTTCAGGCCATCACGGAGATTTTTGAAAACAATCCAAATACGGATCCAGCGAATCCATGGATGGGATATAACAAGATTTTTGATACAAACCTCAGACCAACTGACTGATAATGAATACCAAAGTATATAAAACTTTAGAATTTGATAAAATCTTAGAACAGCTCGCCCGCTGCGCTTCAAGCGAAGCGGGTGCTGCGTTATGCGAGAAAACCGAACCTCTTACAAATATAGAGGAGATCCGAACCGCGCAGATGCAGACATCAGATGCTGTGAGCAGACTCAGAAAAAAGGCGGGTCCTCATTTGGGACTCCTTCCGGACATCCGGCCGTCCCTGAAACGCCTTGCTGTTGGCAGCATCTTAAACACTGTAGAGCTTTTAGAGATTACGGCAATCTTAGATGGCGCGTGGTCTGCAAACCGTTTCTTAAAGCCGGAAAGCGACGAAGCTCCGGCAGATTCCTTAAGCGTTTATTATGACGTACTTGATCCCTGTCCGAATGTCAGCAATGAGATCAAACGCTGCATTCTTTCTTATGACGAAATATCTGATGATGCAAGCCCGAAGCTCAGGGATATCCGTCGTCATATGGCAAATGCCCGAAGCGATATTCAAAGGACCTTAAACCGTATCGTGACCAGCCAATCCATGAAGACCTATCTTCAGGACAGTGTTGTTACAATGCGTAACGGAAGATACTGCATTCCTGTCCGCCAGGAACACAGAGCCCATGTCCCTGGAATGATCCACGACCAGTCCGGCTCCGGCTCCACCGTTTTTATTGAGCCGCAGGCCGTCGTTCAGCTGAACAATCAGTTAAAAGAATTAGACCTTGCAGAAAAAGCAGAGATTCAAGTAATCCTTGCAACGCTCTCTGCGATGGCTTCCGAAGTTTCAGAAAGCCTGCTTAACGATTACAGACTTTTAGTTGAACTCGACTTCATCCTGGCAAAAGCCAGATATTCAGAAAAGATCAAAGGAAATGCCCCTGAATTTAATGAAGCCGGATACATCGACCTCAAACAGGCAAGACATCCTCTTCTTGAGGTTCAAAAAGCTGTTCCGATCAATGTGCGTCTTGGAAAAATTCCGGGAAGCCAAGAGGCATTTGATATGCTGATCGTTACAGGACCAAACACAGGAGGAAAAACCGTTTCCTTAAAAACAACAGGTCTCCTCTGCCTGATGGGCCAGGCCGGTCTTCATATCCCTGCACTTGACGGATCATCCTTATGTATCTTCAACGAGATCTATGCAGACATCGGCGACGAACAAAGTATCGAACAGAGCCTTTCTACTTTTTCCTCGCATATGAAAAACATTGTGGAGATCTTAGATAAAGCAGACAGTGATTCTTTAGTTCTTTTAGATGAGCTCTGCTCTGGAACAGACCCGCAGGAAGGCGCTGCCCTTGCGCAGGCCATTCTTACCAGACTTCATTATTTTGGCTCAAAGGTCATGGCAACAACGCATTATCCGGAGCTTAAGGTATTTGCACTTACAACAGAAGGTGTACAGAATGCCTGCTGCGAATTTGATGTTGAAACGCTTAGACCGACATACAGACTTTTGATCGGACTTCCGGGAAAAAGCAATGCTTTTGCAATTTCAGAAAAATTAGGACTCGACACTTCTTTGATCGGAGATGCAAAAAAGCGCCTTGATTCCGGCAATGTTGCTTTTGAGGATATCTTAGCGAATATTGAAAGTGATAGAAAGAACGCGGAATTCGAGCTTCAGGAAGCCTCCCGCATGCGTGCGGAAGCAGCTTCTGCTCTTAATGAACTTAAGAAAAAACAGGATGCGATCGATGCAAAGAAACAGGCGATCTTAGAAAAAGCAAATGAAGAAGCCTATGAGGTTTTAAAGGAAGCAAAAGACTATGCCGACCAGGCAGTTAAGGATATCCGCCGTGCCGAAAAAGGCGGCGATATGTCACGCATTGAAAAGACGCGATCCGGAATCGGAAAGAAGACAAAAGAATCCCTTGAAAAACGCGGCTTCCGTCCGGAGAAGAAAGCTTCTTACAAAGCTCTTTCTGCCGATGCGCTTAAGCTTGGAGACGCGGTACATGTGATCTCCATGAACATGGACGGTTCTGTCACTTCCCTTCCTGATTCAAAAGGGAATGTCTCTGTACAGCTCGGCAGCATGACAATGCAGGTCAAATTAAAAGACTTAGAAGAACCGCACGAAGATAGCATGGCTGCGCTTGAAAATGGTTCTGGAAAGAAAGGTGCCTTTGCCAAAGGCGCATTTGAAAAAGCATCCCGTCAGAAAGGAAGCGGCATCAGCAATATCAAATTTGCAAAATCCATGGGTGTTTCAACAGAAATCAAACTCTTGGGAATGACAACGGATGAGGCAATCTTAGAACTCGGAAAATATATTGATGATGCTTCCATGGCGCATCTTGAAAAGGTAAGGATCGTGCACGGAAAAGGAACCGGTGCCCTGCGCAGTGCTGTTCAGCAATATTTAAGACGTGAAAAACGCGTTAAAAAATTCTATCAGGCAGAATACGGCGAGGGTGATGCCGGCGTTACCATTGCCGAGCTGAAATAAAGGAGTATTCGTGATGGAATTATTCGACCCTTCTATCTTAGGCGAAGATATTTTGCAGCAAATCGAATCGAAAGTAATGAGTACGGAAATTGATGTGCCGGATTTTATCGAGCACTGCGTGGATGTTCCGCGTTTTCTTGGCTGCTGCAGTGAATGTCCGAATTTCGGAAAGACCTGGAGTTGTCCGCCGTATGATTTCGACCCGATGGATATTTGGAAGCAATATTCTCGTTTTTATTTATATGCGATCAAAACGATCACTCCGGCACCTCTTCTTGAAAAG
Organism: uncultured Clostridia bacterium; assembly: GCA_946611595.1. Taxonomy (GTDB): domain Bacteria; phylum Bacillota; class Clostridia; order Lachnospirales; family Lachnospiraceae; genus RGIG5612. Next base: position 3,040 of record CAMODY010000087.1, read on the forward strand.
ACATACGAACTTGAAGATCTTCTGAAGATTGGTGCTCAGATCACTGTTGCTGCCACAGAAGGAATGACAGAACATCTCGAAGCGGAACAGGCAAAGTATCCGGAAAGCCGCATTATCGGAGGAGGCAGATGTCTGCTCTGCGGTGAAGGAAACTGTTCCCGGCTGAAAGGAGAGCCTTGCCGTTTCCCGGACCGTATGACCTATTCGATTGAAAGTCTCGGCGGCAATGTACAGGAAACATTAAAACGTTATTTAAACGAAGATATTTACTGGGGCGCGGATGGCCATCTCGCTCCATCTTATATTCGCATCGGAGGCTTACTGAAGAAATAACATGTTCAACATCGTTTTACTTGAGCCGGAGATCCCGGCAAATACCGGAAATATCGGAAGGACCTGTCTCGTGACAGGAAGCCGTCTGCATCTGATCGAGCCGATGGGCTTTATCTTAAATGACAAAAATTTAAAGCGTGCCGGAATGGATTACTGGCATGATCTTGACGTCACGGTTTATAACAGCTGGCGTGACTTTGTAGAGAAGAATAAAGATAAGGTCAATATCTTTGGAAATGCCTATGGGGCATACGGCACAGAGAAGAATTCTGCAGAAGACAGTTCGGATATAGACGTTCATATGCCAAAAGCAAATCTTTGGATGGCAACAACCAAGGCGAAGAAAACCCACGATGGTGCCCGCTTTAAAGATGGTGATTATATTATGTTTGGTAAGGAAAGCGCCGGGATTCCGGAAGAAATCCTAATGGACAACGAAGACACCTGCATCCGGATCCCAATGGCAAAAGAACAACGGAGCCTGAATCTTTCAAACTCCGTTGCGGTTGTTCTGTATGAAGCCCTCCGTCAGAATCAGTATCTGGATTTAGAGCTAAAAGGACAGCTGCACGAACATCAGTGGTAGGTGCCCCTGAAACAAGCTTTCTGCTTTAACGATTTCAATCTTAAACTGAAAAATAGTTTTCTACAGAACGGCAAAGCCAGCGCTTTGCCGCTTTTGCATTTTTTGTCCAGGGAAGAAGCATATCAAAAGCATGTGTCTTTCCGTGATACACCTTAACCTTCGCCTCCACCCCTGCCTTTTTTAAATTCGCGACATAGGCAAGCGTTTCTGCATAGAACGGTTCTCCATCCTCTACAAAGGTCACACAAGGAGGAAGATTGGAATAATCAGTCTCACGTGCAGGCGAGGCATATTTCGGCTTCTCTGCTGTTTCCGGCAAGCCTTTCAGATAACGCCTCCATCCCCAATGATTTCTCCTTGTATTCCAGACATGTCCATGGTTATCCCTTGACGTCTCCGTATCCTCGCAGTCGATCATCGGATACAGCGGGATCTGCAGCATAACCGGCACCCTGCCTGTATCACGTGCGTAAAGACAGACGGCTGCAGCCAGTCCGCCTCCTGCACTCTCACCGCCGACAATGATCCGCTTCGGATCGATTCCCAGTTCATCTGCATGCTCGTACATATAAAGGAGCGCGTCGCAGCAATCTTCAAATGCCGCCGGATAGGGTGCTTTGTACGCCAGGCGATAGGCAGGAGAAACAACGACAGCACCGAACTTTTTTGCAAGCATTTTCCCGATGGACATATAAACCATACCAGCCATGCCGAGAACATAGCCGCCGCCATGAATCCAAAGAATTCCGGGAAGCTTTTGGTTTTTCGCCTGCCCCTTTGGGCGCAGAGCAATGATCTTTATCTGTCCATTTCGTGTATTGATCGAGCTTTTTTCTCTTTCCATCCCAACTATATCCTTTTCAGCAATGCATAGGGCATCCTGTCATATTTTACTTCATCTCCGAAGTAATGTCATAAAAAAAGAACTCCGCCATTCCGAAGTTCTTTTCACTGAATTAAAAAAACCTGATTAAAAATAAAATGTTTTTAGTGATTATACAAGCGCTGCACCAAGTGCCTTACAAGCGTCAAGTTCTGCAGATCCCGGAGTCTCATTTGCCATAACACTCTCTGTTGCAAGAGTGATTCCATTAGAGCCGCAACGCTCTTCCCACTCTCTCATCCAGGTTCCGTCGCCCCAACCGAATGAACCAAATAAAGCAACTTTTTTACCACCGATTGCGCCTTCTACAGCCTGAAACATCGGCTCGAACTCATCTTCTTCTAATGTCTCCGCACCCATTGCCGGGCAGCCAAATGCGATACCATCAAACTGTGCTGCAAGATCTGTGTTAAACTCAGATGCTCCGTAAACTGTAACTTCTGCACCGGCTCCTTTTGCACCATCTGCAACTGCCTCAGCCATTGTCTGTGTGTTTCCGGTGCCGCTCCAAAATACAACTGCTACTTTACTCATTTGTTTTCCTCCTAAAACTATAATCTATCAGAGAGGTAGTTTTCCTCTAAATCATCAAATTGTTCCAACTGCAAGCTGTGCAATTGATGCCCCTTGTAAATGCTGCCTGCGAAAGATCTCAGTGCATTTTCGAAACTGCAAAAATGTCTGTTCTGCTTTTTCCTGATCTCCATATACTTTCCAATAGCCGACACATTTTACGCCTTCTTTCGGACTATTCATAAATCCCCTGACATCGACCGGCGGATATCCGAGGAACAGACCAATTTCATGCGGGAAACACTCATCTTTTTTCAAATGTCTTGCCAGCTGTGCAATGCAGACATTGATGTTATCAAAAGGGTATCCTTTTTCCTTTAAGATGGCTGCCGCGTCCGGATCGCAAAAATCTTTGCGCAGATAATCCGGGCGGAACAAATAGATCAGGGTCCTATTCTTCTGTCGGCCAACAGGGACCGCTCTCAGTCCTTTCTTCCTAAGCATACGGTTTAACTGCCGTATGTCTTCTCTTGCTGCCTCTTCACTCTCAAATTCAATTGAAAACAGACTTCCGGTCTTGATTCCGGCAAGTGTCGGTGCACACTGTTCAATGATCTGCTGTTCTGGCATGAAGTGTTCCTTTCTGTTCTACCCCAATCATTTTTGCTTTGTAATGCTTTGGTTAGCGTTCGCTAACTTTGAAGTCAAAAAAAATAACTTCCTGTATCTTCCTGAAAATGTCTTTTTCCCGGTAATTTTTTTCTTAGAAAATCAAACGTTCTTCATAGTTAGCATCCGCTAACTAAAAGTATATCAAACTTTTCTTACATGTCAAATAGTTTCTGATTTTTGTTCTATTGACTTTTTTCTATTGTTGAATAATAATCAATTTCAATGTGAAAACGCCCATCTTGATATTCAGGATGGGCAAATTTTTGGAGAATTTAAAATCATTTTCTATGTCAAAAGATATCACTGAAATCATACGAAATAACGACGGGCTCGGCTTTTGGACAAAAGCCGGCATTGCTGTTCGCATGTCACTACCGGCCATGCTCGCACAGCTTACGACGATTGCCATGGAATATATTGACGCTGCCATGGTCGGAAGCCTCGGTGCAAACGCCTCGGCCTCAATCGGACTGGTCTCCTCTTCCCTCTGGCTGGTAGAAGGTGTGATCTTCGCACTGATTTACGGTTTTTCTGTTCAGATCGCGCACAGCGTCGGCGCAGGTGATGAAGATCATTCTCAGCGGATCTTCCGCTGCGGACTTCTTTTTACGCTTCTGTTCAACATCGTGATCGCTTTTTTAGCCTTCCTGATCAGCGGCCACCTTCCGTTTTGGCTCGGCGGTGACGCAGCAATCGCAAAGGATGCATCTGCATATTTCCTAGTTATGACCATGGTTCTTCCGATTACGCGAATCGGCTTCTACTGCGCAAGCTGCATTCAGTCGACCGGCAATATGAAGACCCCTGCGATCCTGGAAGCTTCCATGTGCATCCTGGATATTATTTTTAACTGTTTCATGATCTTCCCCTCCGGGACTAAAACTTTCCTTGGAATCTCCTTCTATCTACCGGGTGCAGGACTCGGCGTGGCCGGTGCTGCCTGGGGCACCGCAATTGCAGAATTTATCATTACCGGAATTATGTTCTACATAGCAGTCCGCAGAACCAATTATATCCGCTTCAAACGCAGTACTAAAAAAACAGGACTTACCTTTAATATCATCAAAAAAGCACTTTCTCTTGCAGCTCCAGCTGCTGCCCAGCAGATCGCGATCAGCGGAGCCATGGTTATGACGACCCGCATCATTGCGCCTTTAGGTTCTGTATCCGTCGCAGCAAACTCCTTTGCCATCACTGCGGAAAGTGTCTGCTATATGCCGGGCTTTGGCCTTCAGGGTGCAGCGTCCACTCTGGTCGGACAATCTCTCGGTGCAGAAAAAAAGACCCAGGCCAAAAGTTTTGCCTGGATCTGTACCGTTTTAGGAATGATCATCATGGCCCTTCTAGGCGTGATCATGTATTTCTTATGCCCTTATGTTTTCAGTTTTTTGACTCCGGATCCGGAAGTACAAAAGCTTGCTGTTACCGTTCTTCGCATCGAACTTTTAGCGGAACCTTTTTACGGTGCCTCCATTGTTGCGGCAGGTGCGCTTCGCGGCGCAGGCGATACCTTAGTTCCGAGCATTTTATCTTTTGTCAGCATCTGGGGTGTCCGTGTCACGCTTGCATTTTTACTGGTCGGAACCTATGGTCTTCGCGGTATGTGGATTGCAATGGCGATCGAGCTCAC
>CAMODY010000088.1 GCA_946611595.1 uncultured Clostridia bacterium
AATTCACGAAGGAGACGGTCAACGATGATCTCTAAGTGGAGCTCGCCCATTCCGGCGATGATCGTCTGTCCTGTCTCTTCATTTGTATAAGCGCGGAAAGTCGGATCTTCCTCTGCCAGTTTTGCAAGAGCCTCGCTCATCTTGCCCTGACCTGCTTTGGTCTTAGGCTCGATAGCAACCTCGATAACCGGCTCTGGGAATTCCATAGACTCAAGGATAACCGGATGCTTCTCATCACAGATCGTATCACCTGTTGTTGTATTCTTGAATCCAACAACTGCAGCGATATCACCGGAATATACCTTATCCAGCTCTGCTCTGTGGTTTGCATGCATCTGCAGGATACGTCCTGCACGCTCTTTTTTACCCTTTGTTGCATTCAGGATATAAGAACCGGAGTTCATTGTTCCTGAATAAACTCTGATATATGCCAGTTTACCAACGAATGGGTCAGTCATGATCTTAAATGCGAGAGCGGAGAACGGTTCTTCGTCAGAAGAATGACGAACAACAGCGTTTCCATCTTCATCAACACCTTCGATAGCCGGTACATCTGTCGGAGCCGGCATGAATTCGATGACTGCGTCCAGTAATTTCTGGACACCTTTGTTTCTGTAAGCTGTTCCGCAGCATACAGGAACGATCGTTGATTCACAGGTACCTTTTCTCATTGCAGCCTTAAGTTCTTCTTCTGTCGGGATCTCATCCTCTAAGAACTTCAGTGTCAGCTCTTCATCAAGCTCACAGATTTTCTCAACCATGTCAGCACGATAAAGTTCAGCTTCATCCTGCATATCTTCCGGGATCGGAACGATAGAGATGTCCTCACCCTTCTCATCATTGTAAATGTATGCCTGCATTTCAAACAGGTCGATAATGCCTTTGAATTCATCTTCTTTTCCGATCGGCAGCTGAATCGGTACAGCATTTTTGCCGAGACGGGTCTTGATCATATCAACTGCATTATAGAAGTCTGCACCCATGATATCCATCTTGTTGATGAATGCCATACGCGGTACATTGTACTTATCTGCCTGACGCCATACATTCTCTGACTGCGGCTCAACGCCACCTTTTGCGCAGAAAACACCTACAGCTCCGTCGAGTACACGAAGTGAACGCTCAACTTCAACTGTGAAGTCAACATGTCCCGGGGTATCAATAATATTGATACGATGCTCCTGAGCACCTGGAGCCGGTTTGTTCTCTTTCTGAAGAGTCCAATGGCATGTTGTGGCTGCGGAAGTGATCGTGATACCTCTTTCCTGCTCCTGCTCCATCCAGTCCATGGTAGCAGTACCTTCATGTGTATCACCGATCTTATAGTTTACTCCGGTGTAATAAAGGATACGCTCTGTAAGAGTGGTCTTTCCGGCATCGATATGAGCCATAATACCAATGTTACGAGTGCGCTCCAATGGATATTCTCTTCCTGCCAAAGTATTTCCTCCTTAGAATCTGTAATGAGCAAATGCCTTGTTGGCCTCTGCCATTCTGTGCATGTCTTCTTTTCTCTTAACGGATGCACCAGTTTCGTTCATCGCGTCAAGAATCTCGTTTGCTAATCTTTCTTCCATGGTCTTTTCAGATCTTGCACGGGAGAAATTGGTCAGCCAACGAAGGCCTAAAGCCTGACGTCTGTCAGCACGTACTTCGATCGGTACCTGATAGGTAGCACCACCGATACGTCTTGCTTTAACCTCTAATGTAGGCATGATGTTATTCAGTGCAGTCTCGAACACTTCAAGAGCCGGTTTTCCGGTCTTCTCTTCAATGCGAGCAAATGCACCGTAAACGATCTTCTGCGCTACGCCCTTCTTACCATCTAACATAATGTTATTGATAAGTTTAGTTACTACTACGCTGCCGTACAGCGGATCCGCTAATACGTCTCTTTTTGGGGTATGTCCTTTACGTGGCACGTTACTTCCCTCCTTAACTACAAAATTAATTCATCGGTACTCACTTTTCGTGTCGGTGCCATCGGACATAATAGATATTGAATAGAATAATATGACTATGCCTTTTGGCAACCATCATTCAATTGTAAGTAAAACTTTTACCAGAGTGGCTTATTTCTTTTTCGGCTTCTTAGCGCCGTATTTGGAACGAGCCTGCTTACGATCTGCAACACCAGCAGTATCAAGCGTACCTCTGATAACATGGTATCTTGTTCCTGGAAGGTCTTTTACTCTTCCGCCACGAACTAATACAACGCTATGCTCCTGAAGGTTGTGTCCTTCGCCAGGGATATAGCTTGTAACTTCGATACCGTTGGAAAGACGAACTCTGGCAATCTTTCTAAGAGCTGAATTAGGCTTCTTAGGAGTTGCTGTCTTAACTGCTGTGCAAACACCACGTTTCTGCGGTGACGGTGCATCAGTGGTCTTCTTGCGAAGAGAGTTGAAGTTCTTCTGAAGAGCCGGTGCAGTAGACTTTTTAACAGATGTCTGTCTTCCTTTTCTGACTAACTGATTAAATGTCGGCATATTATTCTCCTTTCTTGAATATTATATTGGAAGAAACTCTTCCTGCCTTTCTGTTCATCTTACGATTTTTACACAGAAAGAACGTCGCATTTTGAGAAACGCGCTCGATTATTGTAAGAAATTGAACAGGGAAAGTCAAGAAAAAATTAAAAGTGCCGGCAGTTTAATCCGCCGGCACCTGGTAAACCTATTTGGCTTAAGTTTTCGATCAGTCTGCAACCGCGCATGCAAGGAGCAGGGAGTCGAATTTCTCTTCTGCGGAAGATCCACGGGAGTTGATGATGATCGGGCATTTTGCTCCAACAACAACACCTGCCATTTTTCCGTTACCAAACTGCAGCATAGATTTGTGTGCAACGTTTCCGACCTGGATGTTCGGAACAAGGATAACGTCTGCATCACCTGCAACCGGGCTCTCATATTTTTTACGTTTTGCACTGTCAGCGTTAACAGCAAGGTCTAAGGAGATCGGTCCTTCAACGATGCAGTCTTTGATGATGCCTTCTTCGTTCATTTTCTTAAGTTCTGCAGCATCAACAGTTTCCGGCATCTTCGGGTTAACTTTTTCTACAGCTGCAACGCAAGCGATCTTCGGATTTTCAATACCGAGTTTTTTGTAGCAGTCAACTGCGTTTTTGATGATGCCTGCCTTCTGCTCAACTGTCGGATATGTCATCATACCGCCGTCGGTTACAACAAGCAGTTTGTGATATGCCGGAAGCTCTGTGAAAGCAACGATAGACATAACGCCGCCAAGACCAATACCAGTCTCTTTATTTACAACCGGTTTTAAAACGTCTTTTGTCTCTAAAAGACCTTTAAGGATAACGTTTGCTCTGCCTTCTTTTACAAGGTCAACTGCGATCTGTCCGCACTCTTCCGGAGTTGCTGCATTGATGATTTCATAATCTGCCGGGTTTTTACCAAGGTCTGTGAGAACTTTCTTGACCTCATCTTCTTTATCGATAAGGATTGCCTTGATAAGTCCCATCTTCTCTGCTTCAAAAACAGCCTCTAATACGTGATCATCAGCTGCTCCCGGAACTGCAACGTTTTTAACTACTTTCTTTCCTTTTACGATCTCAAGGAAATCCTGCATGCTAGTTAATGCCATAATATACCTTTTCCTTTCTGTGTATCTTTTTATACGTTCTATCAAATTTCTGCTGCTCTTATTATATAGAAAAAATCGACGTTTGCAATTAGAATTTGTCGACAAGTTGACATTTATGCGTTGGACATTGGAATTGCAGTCTCAGGCTTGCCTGAAAGGCGGCTATTCCATGGGACAACCTAACAGGCATGAGCACGAAGGCGAAAGCATCGCATACTTTTTTCATGTGGCGGTAATTGAAAAAAACTCCCGGCCACTTTATAATTGAGCACGATTATGGAATCTTTCAAGGCATATGTCGAGCGAATCATATATAGAAATGCAGACAACGGCTATACCGTCTTAAGCGCAGAAGAAAACGGCTGCGAGACGATCTGTGTAGGCGTTTTCCGTTTTATTGAGCCGGGAGAATATCTGGAGTTTTCCGGTGATTTTGTGTTCCATCCGACTTATGGCGAGCAGTTTAAAGTTGACCATTATGAAACGATCGTTCCGGATGATATTTTTGCGATCGGCCGCTATTTAAGCAGTGGCGCAATCAAAGGAATCGGTCAGGTGACGGCCCAGCGCATCATTGAAAAATTTGGCGAAGATACGCTGCGTATTTTAGACGAGGAACCGGAACGTTTAGCTGAGATCAAGGGAATCTCACGCAAGAAAGCGCAGGAGATCGCTGCCCAGCAGGAAGAGAAAAAAGACCTCAGGAAGGCGCTGATGTTCCTTGGCGGCTTTGGCATTTCTAACGCTATGGCCGTTAAGATTTATAACCAATATCAGAATGCCGTTTACGATATTATTCGCGAAAACCCCTATCAGCTTGCAGACGACATCTTAGGCATCGGTTTCCGTAAGGCAGACGAGATTGCTTTCCAGGCAGGGATCGCTGCAGATTCCGATTTCCGAATTCGCAGCTGTATTCTTTATGAACTTCTCCAGGCAGCATCCGACGGACACGTTTATCTTCCGGACGATGTGCTGATCCGAAGAACCTTAGAAGAACTTCGCCCGATCACAGTTGATGAGGTCCCGAGCATTAGCGAAGCAGATATCGAACGCTGCATGATGGACCTTGCGATTGAAAGCCGCTTGATCATTAAAACGGATGATCATTGCCGCCAGGTCTACCATTCCCTTTACTACTATACGGAACTCGGCATTGCAAAAATGCTGCACGAGATTGATCTCAAAGGCCGCGTCCCGGAAGGAAAAATCTTAGAGCGGATTCGTGAAGTGGAAAAGAAGTCCGGCATTACCCTGGATGAGCTTCAGAAGGAAGCTGTGATACAGGCTGCAAACTCCGGTATCCTTGTGATCACCGGTGGTCCGGGAACAGGTAAAACTACAACGATCAATGCGATCATTAAATATTTTGAGCAGGATTATAAAGAGATCCTACTTGCCGCCCCGACTGGACGCGCGGCAAAACGAATGACGGAAGCGACCGGATGGGAAGCGAAAACGATTCACCGTATGCTTGATCTTTCGGGCGAACTTGAAGACACTTCTGCCGGTGCACGTTTTGACCGAAACGAAGATAATCCTTTGGAAGCAGACGTTATTATTATTGACGAGATGTCAATGGTTGACATGTTTTTGATGAGCGCTCTGCTCCGTGCGATCGAGCCTGGAACAAGACTGATCTTAGTCGGCGACGTAGATCAGCTTCCGAGCGTTGGTCCCGGAAATGTTTTAAGAGATATCATCGACAGCGAATGTTTCAAGACCGTCAAGCTTACCAAAATCTTCCGCCAGGCAGAAGAAAGCGATATCGTTGTCAATGCTCATAAGATCAACCGCGGAGAACAGATCGATCTCCGTCCTGACAGCCGCGACTTTATTTTCATTAAAAGAGATAATACCCAGGCTGTTTTATCAGCAGTCCTTGGACTCGTTCGGGATAAACTTCCGGGTTATGTCGATACAGATCCAAGCGAGATCCAGGTATTATCGCCTGTTAAAAAAGGTCCACTGGGCGTTGAATATATCAACAAGTTTTTGCAGGATAATCTGAATCCAGCTGCGCCGGGAAAAGAAGAAATCCCCGTCGGCTCTGTTATCTTCCGCGAGGGAGATAAAGTCATGCACATCAAAAATAATTATGAACTCGAGTGGGAGATGCGCACAAACAGCGGCTTTGTCTATGAACAGGGAAAGGGTATCTTCAATGGTGATATCGGCGTGATCCAAAAGATCAATCCGCACTCCCGTCTGATGGAGGTGCGTTTTGATGACGGAAAATATGTCATCTATGATTTTGAGCAATTAGAAGAAGTCGTGCTGGCGTATGCAACGACAATTCACAAAGCACAGGGAAGTGAGTATCCTGCAGTTGTGCTTCCGCTGCTTTCAGGTCCTGACCTTCTGATGAACCGCAATATCTTATATACAGCAGTGACTCGTGCCAAAAAATGCGTCTGCATTACCGGCGCAGAAGAAGCAGTCACACGCATGATAGGCAACGTCCGCGAGCAGAAACGCTACTCCGGACTCAAAGAACGCATCCTGGAATTCAAAGGCAGGGTGCTGTAGATTTTATGAAATAGTTTCAGGCTCGCTGTTTTTACTTACGCGATTCCGTAAATACAGACTTATCTGCATCAGTTCATGTAGACTTCACAATTCATTTCTATAGTAAATTCATTGAGGAAAGAAGTTCTGTTTCCGCGCTTCTTTTCTCTTTAATATTCCGTGTACTGTAACGAACAATATGAATCAGTCAAATTCTAAAAAGGGCGCTTTGAAGCCTTTCTGTCCACATGACGCACTTAAGTATTTGCATCTCTTAAAAGAACTCATTCTTCAACTTCTTTTTCCGCGCGCATGTCCCATTTGCGGGGAACTATTAAAACTGCCAAAAGGCTGGCTCTCGCTGCTTTCGTCTGAAGGAAGTACTAGTCGTTGTATCCACGATGCGTTTTTAAAATCCATTTCTGCTTGCCGTTCCCTTTTTATCTGCCCGGAATGCTACTCTTCTCTTTCTTTTGTAGAGGAGCCCGTCTGCAGAAAATGTTCGAAGCCATTGGTTTTTGATGACGAATATTTCTGTGAGAATTGCCAAAAAGGAAATCTCTATTTTGATCAGGGAAAAGCGCTATGGATCCATGACGACGCCGCCCGCAAAGTCGTCTATGATTTGAAATTTCAAAACAATCGAGACAATGCCGACTTGATCGGTTTTGAAATGGCACTACGCATGAAGGAATTAGTTGTTTGCTGGAAAGCAGAGGTTTTTATCCCTGTCCCCTTACACAAAAAACGTCTTAGGGAACGCGACTTTAATCAGGCGCAGCTTATCGCAGAGAAAACATCCTTCTGGCTCGAAAAACTATTTGGCATTACGATCCCCGTAGATGCCGGCTATCTGCTGCGCGCGGAAAACACAAAGCCCCAGCGCATCCTGGATGTTTCCGCCCGCTCGCAAAACGTCAAAGACGCTTTCGCCATCCCTAGCATCAAACACTACCGTTCCGTAATACTTATAGATGATATTTTCACAAGCGGCGCAACTTTAAATGCATGCGCAAAAACCATCAAAGCCGCCGGCGTCCAGCAAGTCTACTTCCTCACCGCTACTGTGGTATAAACATGATTTCCGTCATTTGCTATTTCATTTTCATTCCATGACTCTTCTCATCTACAATCGCAAGACGGAATCTACATAGGTCCCCATAACCAGCTGCAATTTCGACTTTTTTGTTATGCGTTTTTTTAATATCTTCATTTTCTTGTTTGAGCGCCCGGCAAGCCTATACCTAACAAGAAAACGCCTAAAACTTGCCTATACGCCTGCTTTTTGGCACGCTGAAAGGCCCCCCTTTTCCCCTTTTCTTGTTTGCCGCATCGCAAACCCTATAGCCAACAAGAAAAGCTCTCTTTTTTCTTGTTCGCACGCGGCTTTGAGAAGCCCGAAACAAGAAAACTATAATTTTCAATATTAAGGAGTACTAACATGAACGAAACACAAGGATTAAATAAGTTTATTCAAAACATCAAGATTGAAAGAGACTCTTTAT
>CAMODY010000089.1 GCA_946611595.1 uncultured Clostridia bacterium
GGAAATCTGTGAACCGTGTCAGGTCGGGAACGAAGCAGCACTAAGCAGAACCTTTCGTGTGACGTTGGCAAGCCTGGGATTTGATGTCAGTCTACCGGATCCGCAGACTTTTTCTTTCTAAGCTTTGAAAAGAAGTCTGTTAAAAGCTTTGCACACTCCTCTTCTAAAATCCCTGTTTCCACAATGCACTGATGATTGAACGCTTCTACATGAAGAAGATCTAAAATGCTTCCGGCGCATCCGGCCTTGGGGTTCATTGCTCCGATAAAGACTTTCCGTATCCTGGACTGCACGATCGCCCCCGCGCACATCTGGCAGGGCTCTAACGTGATATAGATCTCCGCATCGTCCAATCTCCAGTCACCAAGGCTTTTACATGCTTTTTTAATTGCTGAGATCTCTGCATGTGCAAGGGCAGTCTTATCCGTCATCCGGCGGTTATATCCCCTTCCGATGATCTCATCGTTATAAACAATCACACAGCCGATCGGGACCTCATCCTTCTTTGCTGCCTTTTTCGCCTCTTTGATGGCTTCTTTCATGTATCTGACTTCTCTGTCTGTCATCTTCGTTCCTTTATACTGAAAAAGGGCTGCCTTTTCTTTAAAGCAGCCCTTTTCTTAGTTTTAATAATAAGCAGCTAAAGCATCCCACATGGCAGGTCTTTCCATGCCAAGTTTCCACGCGGCAACTCCCGCAACGCCGTACTGGCTGAACACTTCGCATTTAGCCTTGAGAGATTGCTCATCCTCCAACCATACGAATACATTCGTCTCATAATTCTGATAGGTCAGGGTGTTGTAGCCTAAGTTCTGATCCCAGGTCGCAGTGCCATGGTTGTTTACGATCTCCTCTGCATCATTAATGCCATAGGATTCGTTATAAGCTGCACCCGCTTCGCCGCTTCTATACCACACTCTGGTATAGAATGGAACGCCCATGATGACCTTGGAAGGATCAACTAAAGCCGTCGTAAGCTCAACGCTTTCTTTTACGAACGGAAGCGATGCATTTGGGCCTGGCTCATCTCCGCCTACATAATCATCATATGCCATGGTGATGACATAATCGCAGATCTTACCCTGCTCTTTTGTATGATAGATATTCGCATTATTTGCATAAGGCGTATAGTTATCGACCGTCAGATATTTTCCTGCCTGGCGGCAGCGGATCGAAAGTTCTCTAAGGAACTCGATATAATCTCTGTGTCCTTCGGAGTTAACCGTCTCGATATCGACATTAATACCATCAATGCCTTTGGAGATGATATCATCCATAACCGTGTTGATAACCTTCTGTCTCAGCGTCGTCGATCCAAAGATCGTCTTTGTAAGAGAATAGAAACTTACGCCGTCTTCATAGGAATCAATATCTAAAAGTCCCCAGACAAGATAGCCTTTGCCGTGCGCCTCACTCACATAATCTGCAGACGAACGGACAGCAACGGAACCATCTGTATGAGTAATGCTGTACCAGGTCGGGCTGATGACATTTACTCCGTTTGCATTTGCAGTATCATTTCCGAAGTCTCCGTTTGCAGCATCGCTGTAGATGCCGTGCCATGCAAGAAGAACAGGTCCGCCGACAGAAAGAGAGGTGTATTCCGGCTCTTCGTAGTCGCTTTGAACTTCTTCTTCATGGATATCTTTTACGCGGTTTGTCATGACATATCCAAGGAATCCATCTTCATTGATAACCTCAAGCCAGTCATCTTCATCGCTGATCACCTGCAGGCGCTCTCCCTTTTCAAGATCCACAACAACGTTCGAACGGATACCGCCGCGGATTCTAAGCGGTGTGTTGGATTTTACTTCACAGAACGTCTTGGTTCCTTCGAGGCGGGTAATATAAACTCTGCGCGGATTATCTAAAACTTTACACTTCGCGCAGGAGAACTGGTCTACGAAATCCACTGCAATATAGACATTCGAACCGATCTCAATGCAGACCGGATAATCCGTCGGAACGAAATTACCATTTACGCTGTACTGGTTTTCGTTCAGTTTTGCCCAGATCATGTCCTGTGCATTGGTCGTGATCAGAGTCTTTTCATTGTTGTCCCAGTAGAAACGCTGGTCAACATTATAATAAACAAGATCTAAACCGACATAGACCATATCGCCGGAACGATAGGCGCGGCTTACATAAGAGACCTGAGTCTCTGCGGTTTCTCCGTAATAAGAGATCTGGTCGAGCATGGTATCTTCCATGACGACTGCCAACTCATCTTCTCCGGCATCAGAAGTCCCGGTCGCAGAATTGGCTTTGAGGAAAAAGTATTTTTCCAGATCTTCCATATTATGTGTCGGTCCTTTAATTTTATAGACGCCAAACACAGCTGCAATCAGGATCAAAAGGATCACTGCGGTCCATATCAGCGGTTTTACAGATTTCTTCTTTTTTCCGCCACTTCCATTGGAATTGCCTGCCATAGATTTTCCTCACAATCAATTTTTTAGTTGAAATATTATAGCATTAATACTATTTAAAGACAACAATCGGAGCTGTCAGAGGTTCTTTTCCTTAATGTAAAAGATCTCCTTTGCTGCCTTTTTCTTTTTCGCATAGATCACCCTCTTTCATTTCCAATATCCGCAGACGATAAGAAGGCGCATCGTGACAATATTCCTGCAGTCTGCGGTCAAAAAATACACAAGAACAAAGCTTGCGGGTCTGGTTTATATAAAAAAGGGAATTTAGGATCAGGAATCTGATCCTTTAAGAAGCAGGGAGCTTTAGCTAAGCTGTATTTTGCTGAATTAGACAAACTGCCGGTTTGCCCGCTCCCTTCATTCTTTGTGTGCGGATTAGTATATTATTTTTATATTGACTTTTCAAGCGTTTTCTATTATTTTCACCATATGAAAATAGAACGTATCAGCGAAAACCAAATCAAATGCACTCTTAGCCGTTCAGATCTTGCTTCCCGCCAGATCCGTATGAGCGAATTAGCTTATGGAACGGAAAAGACACGCGGGCTCTTTCAGGATATGATGGAGCAGGCCTCGAACGAGGTTGGTTTTGATGCAAACGACCTTCCTCTTATGATAGAGGCAATCCCGGTATCCATGGACTGCATCGTGCTTATGATCACAAAAGTGGAAGATCCGGACGAGGTGGATACGAAATTTTCCAGCATGACCCACATCAGCGAACTGCTTTCCGGTACCGCTCCGGAAGAAGAGGCACCTAAGCCTCAGCTTACATCAAAGGCAGACATGGAGCGCCTTTTCTCCTTTGACAGTTTAGATACGGTCGTGGATTTCGCACACCACATGAAAGGTCTGTATAACGGAAAGAATTCCTTATATAAAAATCACAGCGACGGCAGATTTTATCTTCTGCTTTCGCAATCATCCCATAGTCTGAAAGAGTTTGGGATGATCTGTAACTCTGCATTGGAATACGGCAGCAAGGAATCTGTAAGCTACGCCCGAAACGCATATCTGGAAGAACATTTTGAAAAGATCATCTCCGATAAAGCGTTGCAAAGCCTTGCTTATGTGTAATCAGCTCCGTTCCCCTTTGCTAAATACTCTTTAGCCTATTTCGAACGGACAGATTTCTCTGTTCGTTCTTTTTATTTTTAGGAGGATATTTTATTGGCAAACGAACTGATCCGTCTGGAAAATCTGGTAATGGAATTTGGCGGAAACCGCGTTTTAGATTCCATCAACTTAAGCATCAAAGATAAAACATTCATGACCCTTTTAGGTCCATCCGGCTGCGGAAAAACAACTACGCTCAGGATCATCGGCGGTTTCCAGGTCCCGACCAGCGGCCAGATATTCTTCGATGGCGTATCGATCAACGAAGTTCCTGCTTACAAAAGACAGATCAACACCGTATTCCAGAATTATGCTCTATTTCCACATTTAGATGTATATGACAATATCGCATTCGGTCTGCGCATTTCCGGACTTTCTGAAAAGGAGATTGATTCTCGCGTAGGCCATATGTTGGAGTCCGTCTCTTTAAAAGGCTTTGAAAACAGAAAAGTTCCTTCTCTTTCCGGCGGACAGCAGCAGCGAGTTGCAATCGCAAGAGCGCTGGTCAATCATCCGAAGGTCCTGCTTTTAGATGAGCCTTTAGGCGCACTTGATCTGAGGCTCCGCCAGGATATGCAAAATGAGCTGAAGCGCATCCAGCAGGAAGTCGGCATCACCTTCGTTTATGTTACACATGACCAGGAAGAAGCCCTTGCCATGTCCGATACCATTGTCGTTATGGACAGCGGAAAGATCCAGCAGATCGGAACACCGGAGGGCATCTACAACGAGCCTGCAAATGCCTTTGTCGCAGACTTTATCGGCGAGTCCAATATCTTAGACGGCATCATGCCGGCAGATTACAGAGTCCGTTTTTTCGGACAGGAATTTAAATGCGTTGACCATGGTTTTGAGCCAAATGAACTCGTGGATGTTGTCATCCGTCCGGAAGATATCGACATCGTTGCACCGGAACAGGGAAACCTCTGTGGCACGGTAACCAGTCTCACCTTCAAGGGCGTTCACTACGATACCATCGTCGACTTTAAAGGCTTTAAATGGCTGATCCAGACAACGGAGTTCCATCCGGTCGGATCCTATATCGGCATCCAGTTAGATCCTGACAATATTCATGTCATGAAAAAGAGCGAGTACTCCGGTCTTTATGGAGATTACAGTTCCTATTCCGAAGAGTACGAGGAACTGGATGAAATGCCGGAAGAAGAATAAAGGAGAGGTCCCAATGAAAAGAAAGTGGATGACAGCTCCTTATATCATCTGGATGCTGCTCTTTACCATCATTCCATTATGTATCGTTTTATACTTTGCCTTCACGGATTCCGTGACAGGCGCCTTTACGTTCCAAAATATCACGGGAATGGCAGATTATGCCCCGATCTTTCTCCGCTCGATCTGGCTGAGTGTGATCGCAACGGTGATCTGCCTCATCATCGGCTATCCTGTCGCGTATGCAATCTCAACCTGTAAGCCGCGCACGCAGAAACTCCTTCAGCTTCTGATCATGCTGCCGATGTGCCTTTCTTTCCTGCTGCGTACCCTTGCCTGGGTTGCACTTCTTGAAGATACCGGTATCATCAACAACCTGTTGACATCGATCGGTCTTCAACCACTCCCGCTGATCCGTAACTCCGGAGCGATGGTCCTCGGTATGGTATACAACTACCTTCCTTATATGATCCTTCCTTTGTATACGGCAATCTCCAAGATCAACCCGCGTCTCATCGAAGCTGCGGAAGATCTTGGCTGCAATAAACGAAAAGTATTCAGCAAAGTGGTACTTCCGCTCTCTCTTCCGGGAATCACTTCCGGCATCACCATGGTATTTGTACCGGCGGTTTCCACTTTCTACATTTCCCAAAAACTTGGTTCTCCGGGAACGATCCTGGTCGGTGATATCATCGAATCCCAGTTTAAAGGCGCCTACAATCCAAACCTCGGCGCTGCCATGTCTCTGGTTTTGATGATCCTGATCTTTATCTGCATCGGTATCTCGAACCACTTTACAAAATCTGACAATGAGGAGGAACAGCTGATATGAAAAAGACCTCCCGTGTCATCACCGTAATCGTATTTATCTTCCTGTACGTGCCGATCTTCATTCTGGCCTTGGCTTCATTTAATACCGGCGCGGACATGGCAGTCTTTAAAGGCTTTACCTTTAACCGCTATGCGGAGTTGTTTAAAGATGCAGCCCTTCTTGAGCTGCTCAGGAATTCTGCGATCATCGCAGTCCTTTCTACGATCGTGGCAACGATCCTTGGAACCTGTGCCGCAATGGGCATCACAAAACTCGGAAAGAAGATGCGCTCCGCAATTATGACAGTTACAAACATCCCGATGACAAACCCGGATATCGTAACCGGTGTTTCGCTGGCTTTGATGTTTGCCTTTGCAGGAACGATGTTAAGGCTCAATTCGATCCTCGGTATCTGGACCCTTTTGATCGCGCATGTCACATTCAATCTGCCGTATGTCATTTTAAATGTCCTTCCGCGCCTGCATCAGATGGATCCGAACCTGACGGATGCCGCCTTAGACCTTGGCTGCACTCCGGTCCAGGCATTCTTTAAAGTTACGATCCACGAGATCATGCCGGGAATCATCGCCGGCGCGCTTATGAGCTTTACGATGTCTTTGGACGATTTTGTTATTTCCTATTTCGTAACCGGAGCCGGCTTTGTAACGCTTCCGGTCGAGATCTATAACTATACAAAGAAGCCGATCCACCCGAAGGTCTTCGCGCTGTTCACGCTGATGTTCATCATCATCTTGATTCTGATGATCGTCATGAATATCATCCAGAGCAAAACGGACCGTTCCAAAGGAAAACGATTTTCCAAGGCAGGAGGTGTTTTATGATGCACCCTGCTTTTGCCTTTAAGAAATCGGCAGCCCGCATACTTGCCCTTGTTTTGGCGATCGTTATGACGCTTTGCGTCTTTACGATCGCCCCGCAAAGCACGGAGGCTGCAGATACCGTAACGATCAATGTCTATAACTGGGGGCAGTACATCTCCGACGGAAGCGATGGCTATCCGAACGTGATCGAAGATTTTGAAAAAGCGTATCCGAACATCAAAGTCAACTATATGACCTTTGATTCCAACGAGAGCATGTACACGAAACTCGAAGCCGGCGGAACGTCTTTTGATGTGATCATTCCATCCGACTACATGATCGATACCCTGATCAAGCAGGATCTTTTGGAGCCTTTGGACTTTTCCAATATTCCAAACTACAAGTATATTGATAAGGCATTTAAGAATCTCGACTATGACCCGGACAACCGCTACTCAGTTCCTTATACCTGGGGCTGCGTCGGCATCATCTACAATTCCAAATATGTAAACGAGGAAGATGCGGGAGGCTGGGACCTTCTTTGGAACAAAGACTATGCCGGAAAGATCTTAATGTTTGATAACCCGCGAGATGCCTTTGCAATCGGAGAAGCTTTGCTTGGATACAGTCTGAACACGGAAAATCCGGATGAGCTGGCAGCCGTTGCAGAGAAGCTGAAAGAACAGAAAAACCTGGTGCAAAGCTATGTTATGGACCAGATCTTTGATAAGCTAGAGCGCGGCGAGGCGTGGATCGGGCCGTATTACTCCGGCGACTATCTGCTGATGGTTGAAGAAAATGAAGACCTCGAGTTTTACTATCCGGAAGAAGGCTACAATCTCTTTGTAGATGCCATGTGCATTCCAAAAGGCGCACAGCACAAAAAAGAAGCGGAGATCTTTATCAACTACCTCTGTGACCCGGCAGTCTGCGGACCGAATCTCGAATGGCTGAGCTATGCGCCGCCGCAAAGCGCTGCAAAAGAATATATGGACCCGGAATTTGCCTATGATCCGATCATTGATCCGGAGGAAGAAGTTTTAAACAAGGGGCAGGCCTTCAGAGCACTTTCGAAAGAAGGCATGCAGGAGATGAGCCGCCTTTGGCTTTCCGTGAAAACAGACGACAATATCTTAGGCCGCTACCTGATCATTACCGGCGTTGCCCTCGTTCTCGTCATCGGGCTCTGGCT
>CAMODY010000090.1 GCA_946611595.1 uncultured Clostridia bacterium
GAAAGTTCATGTCCCGGGATTGGAGGAACAAAGGCATCTGCTCCACATGCAGTAACGACGACATCCGGGTTTTCTGCTTTCACATTTTCCGCCGTTGCTTTGGTTCCAAGACATACCTTAACGCCATGACGTTTCAGTTCATTTCCAAAGTAAGCAATCAGGTGTTTATCATGATATTTGAACGGAGGCTGAGAAGCCATGTTCATTGCACCACCTAAGTGGTCTGCTGCCTCAAACAACGTCACCTCATGTCCACGAAGCGCTGCAACTCTTGCGCACTCGCAGCCGCCCGGGCCGCCGCCGATCACAACGATCTTTTTCTTTTCCAGAGCAGGATGCAGAACCGTATCCAGCTCATATGCAGCCTGTGCATTGACTGCGCAGCCCTGACGGCCGGCATTCAAGTGTACTTTTACGCTGCATCCATAGTTACAGCGGATGCACGGACGGATCTGATCAAACTGCTCCCACGCAATTTTATTTACAATATCCGGATCTGCAAGGCACGGTCTTCCAAGACCGACCATATCACATTTTCCAGAACGAATCGCTTCAGATCCAAGCTCAGGGTTATCCATATTTCCGGCAACGATAACAGGAATATTTACCGCTGCTTTTACCTGTGCTGCCGCGTCCAGATAAAGACCATCTTTCTGGTAAACAGACGGATGATTCCAATAGTGGGCATCATAGCAGCCAAGGTCAACATTCAGCGCATCGTATCCGGCTTTCTCCAGATATTTTGCAGCCTCGATGCCCTCAGGAAGATCGCGGCCAACCTCCACAAACTCTTCGCCTTCCACAGCGCCGTCCAAGATTCCCTTCATCATATGTTTCGGCGTGTAACGGACAGATACCGGGAAGTCTTTTCCACAACGTTCCTTGATCGTCTCGACGATTTCCACTGCAAAACGGTAACGGTTTTCAAAGCTGCCACCGTATTTATCCGTTCTGTGGTTCCAGAACTCTGTGCAGAACTGGTCAAGAAGGTATCCTTCATGAACGGCATGGATTTCAACTCCATCTACTCCGCACTTCTTGAAGAATTCTGCAGCCTCTCCGAATTTGCGGACGATCGTCTCGACCTCCGCCGTTGTCATTTCTTCGTGGATCAGATCTGGCTCCCAGCGGTTTGGCATTTTAGAAGGGCCGACTGCTCTGCGGACACCACTTGGATAGTGACCGCTGCGTCCATAACCGGAACCAAGCTGTACAAAGAACTTGCCTCCGTATGCATGGATGCGCTCAGCCATTTTATTGTACTGCTGCATTGCAAGCCACTTGTCTGTCTGCGGTGTGCACATCAGAGTATGCTCAACGATCCGCTCCACTTCATCATCAACGTAGCAAACGCCTGTCAGTATCAGGCCGATTCCGCCCTGCGCACGGCGAACAAAATATTCGACGCCTGCGTCTGTCGGAATGCCCTGTTTATCGACCAGACCAAAGTCTGCCATCGGGCTCATGACATATCTGTTTTTTATCTCCACACTGCCAATCTTGATCGGCTGAAATAATTCCTGATGTTCTTTTTTCATAAAAACCACCTAGTTCTTTTTATCAGTAACTGGCGGTATGCTTTTTACCGCCAGTTGCTCTTCTTCGTTATCATTGTTTCAATACGTCTGACCATTTGCCTTATCAGACAGCCGGCCAGTAATAACAAGGCTGTTTAGTCATCATATCCAAGTGCATAGCGAGCTGCATATTCACCTGCCATACGTCCGGAGTTGATTGCAAATCCCATGGTGTTACCAGGGAAGTAATAATAATACGTTCCTGCATAAAGATCGCAGACATCTGTTCCTGCTGCATAGAGACCCGGGATGACCTGATAATCTTCTGTCAGGACTTTGAATCCGTGGTCGATCTTGATGCCGCCCAAAGAACCGTATGCACTGCAGCCTAAACGATAACCATACAGTCTGCCTTCGAGTTTTTTCAGATATCTTCTCTGCTTTCCGAAGTTCTCGTCGCAGTTGATATCGCAGAAATGATTATATTCTTCCAGCGTCTTTGTCAGGTTCTTAGCGCTCACGCCGAGTTTTTCAGCAAGCTCTTCTACAGAATCTGCCTGCATGCAGATGTCCGGATACTCTTCGCTCAGTTTTGCCCACTCTTCTTCAAAATTATCGCATGGAGAATCATGGAAAACTGCGCTCGGATAATCGATATCATTCTGGCGGAAGTGCTCGATAATGCTGTCAGAGATGATCATGTAGACCGTCTTATCCTGCTGACGTTCAATGATATTTCCTGCAACAGAAGAGTTCTGCATAACACTTTCATCGCAGACACGATATCCGGATTTATTAATGCAGACAGGGCATGCCTGACGGAAAGCAGTTGCCTGCGGATGCTCACCGGTACCAGCTCCCGGAAGCGGCTGTCCGATAATCAGTTCCATTTCCATGTTGCTCTTTCCGGCGCCAACAGCCCAGCACATATTAAGTCCATCACCTACAATGCCCGGAATCTCACGGTTGAACATATCCTTGCCTCTTGTAAAGCCGGTATACTCTTTTACCATTTCAGCATTGTTTCCGAATCCACCGGTTGCTACGATAACAGCACCTGCATAGACTTCATATTCTTCCCCATCTTTATCAACAGCACGCAGTCCAATGATCTCGCCTTCGTCCTTGATCAGCTCCTTGACCGGAGTATTTAAGAAGAACTGCACGCCAAGCTCTAATGCTCTTTCATAAATGACTTTATTCATGGTACTTGCAGCTCTCGGTCCCGGACGTCCGCCGCCTTCCGGCTGTACAACGTGCCACGTTGCTTCGGAATCCGGGAAGTTCTTTTCAGCGCCTGCGAAAACAACGCCCATATCCTCTAACCAGTCAATCGTATCGCCTGATTTCCAGATATAATCATGGACGAGCTGTGCATCCACTTTCCAATGTGTATAATCCATGAAACGGCGGAAAGCTTCTTCTTTGGTAAGACCGATCAGGCTTCTTTTCTGAAGCTTGCTCTCTACGCCGAATGGTCCCATGCCCATGTTGGCAGTTCCGCCGACGGTCTCTGTCTTTTCAAACACCATGACTTCTGCTCCGCCTTCTGCAGCAGCAACAGCAGCACATAATCCGGCAGGACCTGCAGCAACGATAGCAACATCAGTTTCAAGCTGTTTCATTTTCTTTTCTCCCTGTTCGTTTTTTCGTTCGATCTATCTGACAGAATGTCAGGAAGATCTGTTTTTAAAGTCTCGTTGCGGGACCTCCGCAAAAGAGATCCCGCACAACTATATTTTCTTATTTTTTCATCTTGCTTGGAGGAGTCTGCTCGCATGCTGTATACTCATGCCATTTCTTAGCCTTCTCCATGATAAGATCAAGATTTGGTTTATATTTGTTCTCAACGATATCAACGATCTCAAGCATATGGGTTACTTTTCCGCGAAGCTCAAGACGGTTGTCTTTTCTGTGCTCCTCGTCATCCGGCCAGTCAAATGCGACTTTGCCGTCTTCGATTTTAATGGTTCCAAGAATACCACAGATCGGGCAGATGACATCAGTTGTTCCCGGAACGACCTGGATCAGGTTCTGGTGGCAGAATGGGCAGGAGCCTTCCTGCTCGCCTCTCCATCTGTGGTCGCCTGTCAGCATTGCATCTGCAACGTTTTCGCCAAGTTTATGCGCTTTTGCAAGCCACTCATCTTCGATCGCTGCCGCAAATTTATCTGCAACGCCATATACGTTCAATGTATCAACGATCTCGGTCTGTGCGGAGAAGGTCGTTGTGAAAAGGTTCGGTACGTTCAAGCTGGTCCAATGCTCTGTTCCTGCACCGCCAACACCGATCAGTCCGCCCGGACGAGCTTTGAATCTGCCTTTTGCCCATTCAGGTGCCGGTCTCTTTCCTGTAAGGACCATACCAACATCCATCTTCGGTCCAAAGACTCTGTCACGGAACGCGAACAGCAAGCTGTTCGGTGACAGGCTGTATGCCGGAGCTGCAACGATATATCCATCACTGTCTAAGAATTTTTCCATCAGCCAGATCGCATCATCTTTTCCATATGGACATTTTGTCGGGTCTTTTGATGCCGGGCACTGTCCCTGTACACAACTTCTGCAGTTATGAAGGTCGCAGTCCGGAAGACGGATAAATTCAACTTCTACACCCTTTGCCTCAGCTGCCATAAGAGCTTCTTTAACAAAGATCTCGCAGTTTCCTTTTGGTTTTCCTGCTGAAAAAGCTACTAATTTCATTTCGTTTCCTCCTCTTTCGTCTTATCTGACTTCATAGTCTCCGCTCTTATATTTCGGCGGGATAAATGGTATCTGAATGTAACTGTCGTACTCAGCTCCTGTATGGATGACGTGGATGCCGTCTCCGTTATCCGGATCATATGTCATATGCGCATCCTCGTACCATTCTGTTTCAATGAATCTTCCCTGGATCTCAAGCCTTAAAGACTCGCCTTTGTGCCAGATTCTGGAATGCGGGTAAAACTCGATATCGATCGGATAGATTCCGCCCGGCTCCATCGGCTCTCTCTTTCTGTGTGCCTGTACCGGCTGGAAGTCTGTGGACCACTTCGGATCAAGCTCTCTGTGGGTGCATCTCGCGTAGCCCCATGCTCCTCTGTATGGCTCGCCCATGCAGTAGATCGGAAGATATTCGCCTTCCTGTCCGAGTTTTTTGATCCAGAGGAACAGGTCCATATTGTCATGGCCTCTGCACTCTACCCAAAGATGCAGTTTGATATATCCTGTGATCTCCGTCTCTTCATCAAATTTGATATCGAAAGTCGTAGTCTCGGTCTTCGGATCATAGCTGACCTCAGAGTGTGTCGGATACGGCTCGTAGCCGCCTGTATGGCTTGCTGCATCCAGATATAATTTTCTGTACTCGGTCCTCTCGATCGGGAATTTTTTCTCCGGTCTCCTGGAGCGGAAGTCGAAGTCATACGCATCCATGACATCAATCCGGACTCTCGGAGTGAACTCCCATCCATTGCGGACGTCTTTGCAGTAACGATCAAAGAATTTCTTCAGATCGTCCAAGTTATCACGGTTATAGGTATCCGGCCATTCCATCTCTCTGTGAGCTCTCATCCACTTCTTCTGGCTGCGGATCCTTCTGAATGCTTCAAAAGATCCACGGTTATGAATGTGGCAGAGTCCGGAGCAAATATAAGCCGGAACCTTGATCTTATCCCATCTTGGGATACGGGACTCCCAATAAGCATCCATGAACGGATGCGTTGCAAGCATATTCGGCGCATCTTCCATGTAGGTCTTGCATCCGACGTTGTTCAGCATACGGTTGTTAAATCCCGGTGCTGTGAGTCCGCCGATTGCAAAGGTCTCTCTGTACATATCGCCTGTACCTTCCCAACCTGCGATGCAGCAAAGATGCGGCGGCTGTTCTGCTGCAATCCTCCAGATGACCATGCAAACACCGGAGTTTCCGAACATCGTGACTTTACCGGAGCACCATGGCTGCTCTGCAGCCCACTCGATAAAGTCATAGCCGTCACGTCCGTCCTGCGGTCCCCAGTTGGAAACATAGCCTTCGGAGTTTCCAACGCCACGCGGGTCACAGTTTGCAACGGCATAGCCCTGACGGCACCAATATGCAGGATCTGCGGATTCAAACTTTGCTAGTCCGGATACCGTCTGCGGAGGAACACCCATCAGCTTCCATCCGCCAGCTCCGCCTTTTCCTTCTCCGGCTCTCTTTCCGAAAGGTCCCCAGGAGACGATCAGCGGGAAAGGTCCTTCCTGATCATTCGGGAGAAAGATATCGGCGTACATTTTGCAGCCGTCACGAAGTACGCAGCACTCATCCTGCATGCAAGTGATACCCGGTGCTGCTTCATATGTTCTGTGATTATATGGTGCGATATAACTGAAATGGGGAACGCCTTCTCCCATTTCTTCTAAGGATTTTCCGCCCGGCCCTTTCCGGTAGATGACGTCAACCACTTCCCCGTTCGGAAGTTCTTCCGGAACAAGGATGAAACGGTCATCATTCGGATCATAAGTCGGGACATCTTTGAATTTTAAGATTTCCATAGTCTCTCCATTTGATAGTGTGATTGTTTTACATTCTTTGACAATGTAATTGTACTAGGTAAAACAAGGGGAAACTATGTTGCGAAAGAGAGAAAAAAACAGGCTGTTTGTTGTGCGTCAGAACAATGGAAAAAGGTGACAAAAGAACCGTCCCCTTGTCACCTACTCTAAGTCTGTATTTTTGACTGGATTGAAAATCAGAAGAAGAATAAAAACGACTGCTAGTCCTATGCCGCTGACGATGAAATTCGTGCGGATCCCGCCGCCAAAGAAGCCTGTAATAAAGTTGATGATCACAGGGGATGCAAAGCGGGCGATACAGCTACAGGCATTGTTCGTCGCAATGGAACGTGAAACATTTTCCTGTTTCACGACGCTGCAGATAAAGGTCATGTTGATCGGCGGATAAGCTGCAAAGCTGACACCTACTAGAAAGGTTCCAATGATGACCGGAACCAGATTATGAGCAGTAAAAATCAGCAGCATTCCAACCGCAGCAAGAACTGCAATAATGACATTTGACCAGCGTTTCAGTTTCTGCATATAAAAGCCAAGTGCAAACCCGACAGGGACACCGACGACCATAAAGAATGCAGTCAGAACGCCGGACAAGGTTACACTGCCCATACCTTCTGTATCGATAAACATTGAAATGTTAGATTGGAATCCGGTCGACATCAGATTAAACAAAAAGTTGATGCCGATCAGGATCAAAAGATTTTTGGTAAGGAAAGGAGTCCTCTCCGACTTTTCCTGTTTTGTCGGCTGATCTTCCGGCATCAGGATTGCAAACAAGATTAGCACCGGAATTCCAAGAAGGAAGACCAGAAACGACCATTTCCATTCCAGCCAGTCAGCGATCGCTCCGCCCAGAACAGAAAATGCTGCGGCGCCGACACCCTGGATTGCTGCCTGAATTCCCATGACACGGCCTTTATCCGGTCCCTGGAAATGTTCCGAGATCAGCGTCGCCGTGGAAATATTGATAAAGCCCA
The DNA here is from genome assembly GCA_946611595.1 of uncultured Clostridia bacterium. GTDB lineage: Bacteria > Bacillota > Clostridia > Lachnospirales > Lachnospiraceae > RGIG5612. The sequence continues at coordinate 7,028 of CAMODY010000090.1, forward strand.
TGCCGAAGCCGATCAGCGCGCTGGATATATACAGCATCCAGATCTGTGAATGCAAAAGAAGCGGAAGAAGTCCTCCGACTACCAGAATCACAACGCCTAAGATAATACACTTCTTTTTCGATATGATCTCAGAAAGCTTAACCACTCCAAACATTGAAGGGAGCGCTGCAAGGGAACAGATCGAATAGATCAGTTGAACCTGTGAATCCGATGCAGCCGGAAAAGAGCCTGCAATGGCAGAAAGGATTCCTGCCTGCATGCTGAAAGACATCAGCAGCGTTGATACCGCTGCGATGGCCACAATGATTCCCGTCTTCTTTGTTTTCGTTCCAGTTGTCTGTTCGCTCATGCTGTTTTTCACTTGCTATGTTATGTTTGCTTTTTGTCACATTTTAAAATGACATCTCTTTTTCAAAGTATCACCCTGACATTGTGTCAGGGTGATGACCTGTA
>CAMODY010000091.1 GCA_946611595.1 uncultured Clostridia bacterium
TACAACAAAGGCCGCTTCAGTTTCAATGTGAAGGGCGGAAGATGTGAGGCTTGCGCCGGTGATGGTATCCTTAAGATCGAGATGCACTTCCTTCCGGATGTGTATGTGAAGTGCGATACCTGTCACGGCATGCGCTATAACAGGGAAACGTTGGATGTTAAATATAAGGGCAAGAGCATCTATGATGTTCTGAATATGACAGTGGAAGAGGCGCTGGAATTCTTTAAGAATGTTCCGCGGATCTACCAGAAGATCAAAACGCTGGATGAGGTCGGACTTTCCTATATCAAACTCGGACAGTCTTCCACGACACTTTCGGGTGGTGAGGCACAGCGAGTGAAGCTTGCAACAGAGCTTAGCCGCAGGCCAACCGGAAAGACCATGTATATCCTGGATGAGCCAACAACAGGACTTCACTTTGCAGATGTTCATAAGCTGGTGGATATTCTGCGCAGGCTTTCCGATGGCGGAAACACGGTCGTTGTGATCGAGCATAACCTCGAAGTCATCAAAGTGGCAGACTATATCCTGGATATGGGCCCGGACGGCGGCGACCGCGGAGGCACCGTCTTTGCGAAAGGAACCCCGGAAGAAGTGGCTGCCCATAAAGAAAGCTACACCGGCCAGTTCCTGAAAGAATATTTGAAGTGACAAGGGGACGGTTCTTTTGTCACGCCTTTGTCACGAAACGAATAGTAGAGTGCAGAAAAAAGATCTGTGTTGTATAATTGGGATGGAAAAGATCCATTTGATCAAAGGAGGAATTATTTTATGGAAATGAAATTTTACAAATGTGCGCACTGCGGACAGATCATTGCAAAGGTAAAAGATAAAGGCGTTCCGGTCATCTGCTGTGGAGAGCCGATGGAAGAGCTTGTTCCGAACACTACTGACGCTGCACAGGAAAAACATGTTCCTGTATATGAAGTGAAAGACGGCGTTGTAAATGTATGCGTTGGATCTGCTGAGCATCCGATGCTCGAAGAGCACTACATCGAGTGGATTATGCTGCAGACAAAGACCGGAAATCAGAGAAAACCGCTGAATCCGGGCGATGCACCGAAAGCAACGTTCTATATTGCACCGGATGATGAAGTTGTTGCAGTTCTTGCATATTGCAACCTGCACGGACTTTGGAAAGCTTGATGCGACAAGGGACGGCAAGGTGAGCCCGTCAGGGCGAGAAGGCAGCCTGGGCTGTTCTTTTGTCACCTTCTGTCACGTAGTTCCCAGAACGCGACCGCACTTGCTGCGGCGACGTTTAAGGAGTCGATGCCTTCGGGCATTGGAATTTTAACTGCATAATCACTTTTTGAAATGGTCTCCGGAAGGAGGCCATTTCCTTCGTTTCCGAGAAGGATTGCGAGTTTCTCTTCGGCCTTGAGAACCGGATCATCGATGGAAATTGTTTTATCTGTCAGTGCCATGGCTGCGGTTTTAAACTTAAGCTGATGGAGCAGGTCAATGTAATGGGAAGGGCTGGTGATCCAGGTCCACGGAATCTGAAAAACATTTCCGACACTGACTCGTGCAGCGCGGCGGTAGAGTGGGTCGCTGCAGCCTCCGGTAAGAAGAACCGCATCAATTCCGAGAGCAGCAGCCGAGCGGAACATGGCTCCGATGTTGGTCGGGTTTTCGACATCTTCAAAAACAGCGATGCGGTGTGCATCCTTGCAAAGCGTTTCAACAGCGGGAAGCTCTTTGCGTCTCATCGCGCAGAGCATGCCGTTTGTTAAATGGTAGCCGGTTAATTTGATCAGAACCTCTTGAGGAGCTGTGTAGATAGAAAAAGGTTTTGCGTCAGATGCCAAATTCTTTTCGCACAAAGCGAGGATATCTGCATCTTGGCCTTCAAGATATTTTGGCTCCATTAAAAGAGAGACGGGCTCATAGCCTGCCTCTAAAGCACGGCGGATCACCTTCGGGCTTTCGCAAATGAAAAGTCCTGCGTCCGGCTCGAAGTAACGCTTTAACTGTATCTCGTTTAATTCGGTATAGATCTTAAGTTCCGGATCCTTCAGATCCGTAATCTCTTTCATGTGAATCAAAAAATACTCCTGTTATAAAATCACCGACCACGCATCAATCAGTTTTTCCAGACTCCATGCGGCATTGGCAGGACTGGTGGAAGGAAGAGCGATGGCCTCCCGCCCGCATACGGGCTCAATATATTTATGGTACATCTCCCAGGATTTTTTGCCATTACAGTAGATCGCCTCAATCTTTGCAGTCTCAAGGATCGGGCTTAAGTCATTCGGGATCACGTCTTTAATGGATGAGTCGGAAGATCCAATAATCGTGCATTGGTGAATGGAATCCCAGGCCGCGATGCGATTGCGGAGCAAAAACGCGTGGCGTTCTTCAACTGTCATCGGGACGTTTTCTTTATACAATGTCGCAACGACTTTCCAGAAACGATTCTGCGGATGTCCGTAGAAATACATCATTTCCCGGGACTTGACGGAAGGGAAACTTCCGAGGATCAGGATCCGGGAATTCTTATCATAAGTTGGTTCGATCGGATGAACGATCGTTGTTTCTTTGCCTTTCATAATGCCAATATTTTACAGTAGAAAAGCCTGATAATTCAAGGAAAACGGAGCAAATGAAAATAATTCTTATAAAACCTATTGACAAAGTAGGAAATAAGTGATATCCTTCACAGCAACACGTAAGAAAGGTGTCGAAACAATGAGTTTATTTTTTAAAGACCTCGTAAGAATCAATTATCGCTTTGGAAGGATGCGGAGCTGTCCGCAGAGTAGAGAATGGATCTGCTGTATGCAGACACGATGTTAAAAGAAACCAAAGTCAGGATGCAGAATATATGAAACATTGCATCAGATCATAATTGAAAGAAAGAGGTAATAAAATGAGTAATTATAAATTTGAAACCCTTCAGCTTCATGTAGGACAGGAACAGGCAGACCCGGCAACCGACTCCCGTGCGGTCCCGATCTATCAGACCACATCTTATGTATTCCATAACAGCGCTCATGCAGCAGCCCGCTTCGGACTTGCTGACCCGGGCAACATTTACGGAAGACTTACAAACTCTACCCAGGATGTCCTGGAAAAAAGAGTGGCAGCATTAGAAGGCGGCGTTGCAGCTTTAGCACTTGCTTCAGGTGCAGCAGCAATTACATATACGATTCAGGCGCTTGCCCAGAAAGGCGAGCACATCGTCGCTCAGAAGACGATTTACGGAGGATCATTTAACCTTCTCGCGCATACTCTTCCTCTCTACGGAATTGAAACTACCTTTGTAGATGTTCACAACCTGGAGGAAGTGGAAGCTGCAATCCGTCCGGAAACAAAAGCGATCTTTATTGAAACGCTTGGAAACCCGAACAGCGATATTCCGGATATTGATGCCATCGCAGAGATCGCCCATAAACACGGACTTCCGCTGGCAATCGACAATACTTTCGGTACACCGTACCTGATCCGTCCGATCGAACACGGCGCTGACATTGTCGTCCATTCCGCAACGAAATTCCTCGGCGGACACGGAACAACACTGGGTGGAATTATTGTGGATTCCGGCAAGTTTGACTGGAAAGCAAGTGGAAAATATGCACCGATCGCAGATCCGAACCCGAGCTATCACGGCATCTCTTTCGCAGATGCTGTCGGACCGGCTGCATTCGTGACCTATATCCGTGCGATCCTTTTAAGAGACACCGGAGCTACCATTTCCCCGTTCAATGCATTCCTTCTGCTTCAGGGAATCGAAACACTTTCACTTCGTCTTGATAGACATGCCGAAAATACTAAGAAAGTGGTAGAATACTTAAGTAATCATCCGAAGGTTGCGAAGGTGAACCATCCGTCTCTTCCGGATCATCCGGAGAATGCGCTTTATAAGAAGTACTTCCCGAACGGCGGAGCAAGCATCTTTACCTTTGATATCAAGGGCGGCCAGAAAGAAGCACACGCATTCATCGATGCGCTCGAGATCTTCTCCTTGCTGGCAAATGTTGCGGATGTGAAATCACTCGTGATCCATCCGGCAACCACGACACACTCCCAGCTGTCCGATGAAGAACTGGCAGATCAGGGCATCTTCCAGAGCACGATCCGTCTTTCCATCGGAACCGAGCACATCGACGACATCATTGCCGATCTCGAGAAAGGCTTTGCGGCTGTAGAGTAAGCAAAGGAGAAAGAAGATGAGAACGAAAGACTTTCCGACAGGCTTCCGATGTTAAAGGAAAAGAAAAACCGGAAACCTGAAGATGAATAACGACAGTGTGTCAATAAAGAAAGGAAATTATCATGGCAAATATTTATACATCCGCAGATCAGCTGATCGGAAAAACACCGCTCTTAGAGCTTGTACATATTGAAGAACAGGAAGGCCTCAAGGCTAAGATCTTGGCGAAACTCGAATACTTTAACCCGGCAGGTTCTGTCAAAGACAGAATTGCAAAATCCATCATCGATGATGCAGAAGCAAGCGGCGCATTAAAGCCGGGCGCAACCCTGATCGAGCCGACATCCGGAAATACCGGTATCGGACTGGCATCCGTTGCTGCAGCAAGAGGCTACAAGCTGATCATCACCATGCCGGAGACGATGAGCGTGGAACGCCGCAAACTCATTCAGGCCTATGGCGCAGAGATCGTTTTAACGGAAGGCGCAAAGGGTATGAAAGGTGCGATCGCAAAAGCCGAAGAGATCGCAGCGGAGATTCCGGGCAGCTTTATTCCGGGGCAGTTCGTAAACCCGGCAAACCCGAAAGCACATTATGAGACAACCGGTCCTGAAATCTGGGCAGATACAGACGGCAAAGTGGATATCTTTGTTGCAGGCGTCGGAACCGGTGGAACTGTGACCGGTGTCGGCAAATATCTGAAAGAGCAGAATCCGAACGTGAAGATCGTGGCTGTTGAGCCGGCTTCTTCCGCGGTTCTTTCCACAGGCGTTGCAGGAAGCCATAAGATCCAGGGAATCGGAGCAGGCTTTGTACCGGATGTTCTTGATACAAAGATTTATGATGAGATCATTACCGTTGCAAACGAGGATGCATTTGCGCTTGGAAAACGCATCGGAAGAGCTGAAGGTGTATTGGTCGGAATTTCTGCAGGTGCTGCAGCATGGGCAGCGATCGAACTTGCAAAGCGCCCGGAAAACGAGGGCAAGACCATCGTTGCACTTCTTCCGGATACCGGCGACCGCTATCTCTCCACAGATTTATTTGCAGAATAAAGTGACACGGGGACGGTTCTTTTGTCACCCTTTGCGATAGTTGTGACACGGGGACGGTTCTTTTGTCATCATCCGTTACATCTCCTCCAATTAATTGTGTTTATATAGGTGCAGCTTATCAAAGGGTAAGCTGCACTTTTGCATAAGAAGATTTCTTGACGCATGGAGCGATAGGGCATATTCTTTTATAGTATTATTGAATGAGAAAACGTGACAAAAGAACCGTCCCTTTGTCACGAAAGGAAGAAACATGGAAGAAACAAAAAAGAAAAAAACGGGGAAAGTAATCTGGCGGATCCTATTTGTGATCCTGGTCCTCGTTTTCTTCGCTGTTTTGGAGCTGAATAAAAATACGATCTACGGATGGGTCGTTGCAGCGTTGATCTTTGCACTCTTTTACTGGTTCCGCTCTGCGAAACTGAAAGAGAGCGGGAAAGGAATCCGCTTCCTGACCTGGATCTGTCTGCTGGTTTTATGTGGCGTAATCCTTTGGGTCTCCTGGCCGCCGATGAAACGAGTCCCTGCAGTTGATGTGAAAAATCCGCAGAAGACGGAAGTTGTGCATGTGGAGCAGGGTGACCTCACTGGCGTTGTTGCTGAAGATGGGGAGATAGAAATCTATGCAGGAATTCCGTATGCGAAGCCACCGGTCGGGGACTTAAGATGGAAAGAGCCGGAGCCGGCGGAAGCTTGGGAAGGTGTTTTAGAAGCCGACCATTTCGCGCCGATGTTCATGCAGACAACCAACCTTCCGCTCTATGATTCTCTGGTTGAGATCATCGGATACCATGACTATACGATTTCATTAAAAGATAACTACCGACCGGCGGTCAGCGAGGACGCGCTTTGCATTAATATCTGGAAGCCGGCAGGAAAAGATCTGAAGGATCTTCCGGTTCTCGTTTATGTGCATGGCGGCTCCCTTCAGACCGGCCAGCCATGGTATGAAGATTACAGCGGAAAGACACTTGCGAAAAATGGAATTATCGTCGTCAACATGGGCTACCGACTTGGAATTTTCGGATTCTTAGCCGACCCGGAACTGGCGGAGGAATCACCGAATCATACCACCGGAGACTACGGTCTCTTGGATCAGATCTTAGCGCTCCACTGGGTGCAGGATAATATCGAAGCTTTTGGCGGCGATCCGGATAATGTAACGCTGGCGGGAGAATCTGCAGGTTCAGCCTGCGTAAGCGCGCTGTCTACGTCTCCGCTTGCAAAAGGCCTGTTCCGAAGGACCTTGATGGAAAGCTCCACAGTATCCGCTCCGGAGCCGGCACATTCCTTCCGCCTTTTAGACGAAGCCTTTGAAGCGGCGGAAGAGACAAAAGCAAAGTATGGCGTGTCATCTGTAAAAGAACTGCGTGATCTCCCGGCGGATGAGATCGTCGGAGAACTTTCCGTGCATCACCACATGACCGTTGATGGATATGTGCTTCCGGAAACTCCGTATGAGTCCTATAAAAAAGGCATTCATAATGAAGAGGCGCAGCTTCACGGCTTTAACCGCAAGGAAGCGGATCCGTTCCTTTTCTTTAATCCTGCAAGTATGAAAGATTATGAGAGCAGAGTGCGGGAAGCATTTGAAGAGCCGTACGCCAGTCAGATCTTAGAACTTCTTCCTGCAACAACGGATGAAGAAGCGAAGCAGAACTGGGCAGATCTCAGCACTGTTTATCTGTTCACCTATGGACATTACTGCCTTGCAAGACAGGCTGCGGAAAACGGAATTCCGAGCTACATGTATTTCTTTACAAAGGAAAACGGCCGGATCGGATCCTGGCATTCGGGCGAAGAAGTTTATCTTTATGGAAATATTCCGCCGTCCTCTAAGCTCTATACGGAAGAAGACCGCGAACTCAGCAAAGTTTTCAATCAGTATGTGCAAAACTATGTAAGGACGGGCGATCCGAATGGGGCAGGACTTCCTGCATGGAACGTGCAGACGGATGGAAAAACAGTCCATGAATTGGGACTCAATGTTGGAGAAACAGAGACGCCGTTTTTGGAACTCTGTGAGAT
>CAMODY010000092.1 GCA_946611595.1 uncultured Clostridia bacterium
CAAGGAGTAAGCCTTAACACATGAAAGCAACAGTCAATGTTAAAAAATTAGATGATAAAGCAATCCTTCCGACATACGGAAGTGAATTCAGCGCAGGGGCAGATCTTTATGCCTGCCTTGAGGAAGCCGTAACAATCGAACCAGGAGAGGCTGTGCTGATCCATACAGGTCTTGCAATGGAAATTCCGGTCGGTTATGCAGGCCTTATTTACGCAAGGAGCGGTCTTGCAACGAAGAAGGGTCTCGCGCCATCTAATAAAGTTGGTGTTGTCGATGCAGACTATCGCGGAGAAGTCATGGTATCGCTGTTTAATCATTCAAAGGAAGCCAGAGTGATCGAACATGGCGAGCGAATCGCCCAGCTTGTGATCACCCCGTTTTTAGGTGCAGAATGGAATCCGGTTGAGGAACTGAATGAGACCCAAAGAGGAGAGGGCGGCTTTGGTTCTACTGGAACAAAGTAGAGAAGGAGCGGATATTATGAAAAAGAAAAAAGCAAAACAGATCAAAAAATATTCTGCGCTTGGAGTTTCTTTTGTAGTAATAGGAGCTTTTGTTGTCCTTGCGATCTTAGAAGAGAAGGGCATTATTGACCTGGTATAATTTTTAGATTCGAAAAAAGAAAGACGCTGTTTCCCGAATATGGAAATAGCGTCTTTTTATTTTGTATGATCAGCCGTCGACATTATTTGTGGTGCCGCCGGTATCTCCGCCTGTGTCACCACCGGTATCTCCGCCTGTGTCACCGCCGGTACCTTCACCGCCGCCGGTATCTTCGCCAGCAGTACCTTCACCGCCACCGCCGGTATCTCCAGCTGTGTCGCCACTGGTATCTACACTCGTATCTGCCGCAGGAGTGGCTGCAGTAGTAGTTTCCGTCGGCTCTTCTTCCTCATCTCCGGCTACTTCAGGGACTGGACCCGGTTCAGCGATATAAGTATAATCATCGCCTTCTTCTTTCATCTGAAGAGCAACAACTTCTTCGCCAGCATAAAGGGCTCTCAGCATTTCCTGTACATTACGGATCGACTGTGCATACGGCATGCAAACGTACAGTCCCATCTCACCCATGGAGTAGGTTGCCTGAATGAGTCCGCCGCCTTCAGAACTTGCTTTTACAATGTTCCAGCCGCCGCCTTCAGCAAGCTGTTTTTTAACAAGAGCAGAAATACTGCTTTTCGGCATATTCGTGATACAGCATTTCTCTAATGTTTTGATCAGCTGTGCATAAGCTGTAAATCCGGCAGAGGAGAGGAGCTTATTAATGATCGCTTCAATAACCATCTGCTGGTGACGTCCACGCTCATTGTCTCCGTCTTCAAGGCTTTCTCTTTCACGGCAATATTCAAGAGCCTGCCATCCTGCAAGATGAATGTTACCTTCCGGATAAATACTGTCACTATAGGAAAATCCGAATTCATATGGGTTGTACAGGTCAATTCCGCCTAAAGCATCAATGATATCGATAAGGGATGAGAAGTTGACCTTACAGTAATAATCAATGTCATATCCATAAAGAGCACTCATTGTGTCAACCTGGCAGTCAACGCCGTAGACACCGGCATGTGTCAGCTTATCTCGCATACCGCCTGATACACCCGGAAGTTCAACATAGTAGTCACGAGGAGTGTTGATCATCAGTACCTGACGGGAGACCGGATTGACTGCGATCAGCATATTTACGTCAGAACGGCCTGAGATGGAAATCTCACCATATTCATCATTTCCGCTGATATAGAAGAGGAATGGCTGGGTTGTAACGTCGACATTGCTGCCTGACTTAATGTCAACCTGTTCCTTGATTGTGATCGTTTTGATCACACGGGTCTCTTCCTGGAATTTTTCATGTTTTTCTTCAATTGCTGTTAAGAAGTCACGGTTGTAGATAATTGCCTTGACTTCGCCGGAATAGAGGGCATCTGCCTGATTCAGAGCAGAAGTATAGTCTTTTGTCTTAGGTTCCTTACCAATCTCTTCGTCAATTTCGGTAAGTGCAGTATTTAAATTGATTGGCTGGAAAGTTGCCTGTGTACCAAAGGTATAATCGGCTGCATCCTTTATCTTTTTAGCAGGATCATTTGCCATAACAACGACATCGATATAGTCGATATCATATGCAACATCTTCAGACACCTTATCAATTGCTTTGTTCGTGATAATGACATAGTAATTGCCTACGAGCAAAACAATGCAGAGGATGATTGAGAAGATCTTTCCAATTATAGGCAACTTTTTATATCGCTTTAACTGGCTGAAAAAGACCAGGAGCCAAAGGATGATGAGAACGACAACTAAAACGATAAACAGTCCTGCCGGCAGCACATCGAGGATGGTTAAAACAATGATCAAAGCAATTGAAAGAACTGCCTGAAGAGCCAGCAGGATAATTGCAAAAATATCTTTCTTTAATGTCTTTTTAGACTTACCGCTTTTTCTTGTGGCTTTTTGTGACTTAGAAGAAGCATTAGCAGCGGCAGCACGTCTTGTCTGTTCAGCGGCAGCACGTCTTGCCTGCTCAGCAGCAGAACGCTGTCTTACAGCCCTTTCCTGGGAAGTGCTTCTTGAAGTTCTTTGTGCATTGGTATGTACAGCATTATTTCTTGCAGCTCTTTGAGCGCCTGAAGAGACAGAACTACTTCTTGCGCTTCTTTGCTCACCTGCATAGGAAGAATCACTTCTTACAGATCGATTCATATTACTGTACTTCCTGCTTTGAGCAGAAGCAGGTCTTCCGCTTCTGGAAGCGGCTTTGCCTGCTGCCTGAGAAGATGCATGACGAGCAGCTGCCTCTCTGGAAGATGCAGCTCTTTGTCCAGATCTTCTGCGCTCTGGCATGTCAAATTCTTCCGCTCTTCTGGAATAATTCACTTCATTATTTCTGCTGTATTTCATTTCCAATCCTCTTATCCGGGTTTTTCCAAATCAACTGGTCAATTCTATAGAAGAAATGTGTTTAAAACATGAATTTGACCAAAATATCAACCTATTATAATTGAAGCTCATATTGCTTTGCAAGTTGTATCTTGGAACCGTTTACATGTATTTCGGGACATTTTTTTAAGAAAATGGGAAGTCCTGTGCTAGAGTCGTAACACCACAAGTTCAAAGATCAAAAAACAGGAGGCAAAAAAATGGTTATTTCAGTAAGAATCAGTGATGAGGAAGGTTATCTGGTCAAAGCATATGCTGCAAAATGCGGATTAAGCGTATCCCAGTTCATGCGAAAGGCAGTATATGATCAATTTGATAATGATTACACATTGACAAAAGAAGAAATGGAGGTGGTAAGAGAACTGACATCCTATGATCCTGAAGCTAAGATATAAAAAAGGGAATATCGAAGCAAAAAGGCGGCGGAGTAGACCCGCTGCCTTTTATATATCGGGAAATAGATTGAAAAAAGCCCCCCTGCGTGATAAACTTGCATAAATGGATCAGATTACAAGGGAGGCAGACATGTTAACAGTTCTTGATCATTCACTTATCAAACACAAATTATCTATTATGAGGCAGGAAGATACCTCAACCTATATTTTCAAACAGAACCTGGACGAGATTGCAAAACTGATGGCTTATGAGGTCACAAGAAATGTTCCGATCGTGGAAAAGAAGATCAATACTCCGATCTGCGAAACGACCGGTTATGAATTAGCTGAAAAGATCGTTCTGGTTCCGATCCTTCGTGCGGGTATCGGCCTTGTAGATGGATTCCGTGATATCATCCCGACTGCTAAGATCGGACATATCGGAATGTACAGGGATCATAGAACTTTAGAACCGCATGAATACTATGCAAAGTTCCCGAAAGACATGGATAAATCCATCGTAATCGTTACCGATCCAATGCTGGCTACCGGAGGAAGTGCATCTGCTGCTATCACGAATATTAAAAAGCGTGGAGCAAAGAAGATCATGCTGGTTTGCTTAGTCGGTGTACCGGAAGGCGTAAAGCGAATCGAGGAAGATCATCCGGATGTAGATATTACGCTTGCTGCTTTGGATGATCACTTAAACGAAAAAGGATATATCGTTCCGGGTCTAGGAGATGCAGGTGACCGCCTGTTTGGAACAGCTTAAGTTCACGCTTTAGACACGGAAAAAATATATACTGACGAATAAAAATCGGGAAAGGACAACCTTTCTTGGTTTTTGTTGTCATATTAAAAATATTTTTACCGCGGGATAAGGAATCCTGCATTGGAGGAACTTCAGTGGGAATTGATGAGAAAAACACCAATGAACCAATAAAGTCAGATGCTTTTGTAAGAAGAATGCCAAGTCATAGAAACCAAAGACCGGGCAGAAGACCTTCGGCTGAAGCTGAGCAGGAGAGCACATTAACTTTCACCTCTCAGGAAGAAGAGCTTCACGATGCAGCAAATGAGAAAAAGCTTCAGGATATAACTCCGGAAGAGGAGGTTTCTTTAAGTACGGATGATTCTGTGAAGGAAGCAAATGAAGACGATTCCGCGGAAGTGGAGATTGAAATTGAAGAAATAAAAGTAAACGCTTCAGAGGAAAAGGCGAAAAAGAAAAGCAAAGCAAAAGAAGAAGGATCAGGAAATGCTTTTTCGAAGTTCCTTAAGAACCATAAACCATTAGCGGCAATCATTCTGCTTTTACTTCTTATCATTATCGTAGTTGTGGTCCTTGTAGCTGGCGGTGGAGCTAAGAAGAGTGCAAGACGCGGCAGCTTCATGGATCAGATCAGAAATCAGGAGATCAAGGAGAATGATGTAGCAGCGATCAATGATTTCTTCGTTAATTATTATACGGCTTTATCTTCCGGTAATACGACGGATCTTGAGGCCATGTTTGATGATCCGTCCAAAGCGAATATCACAACTGAGATCTCTACGATCGTAAGCCAGTATGATAATTTTAAAGTCTATGTAACTCCGGGAATCGAAGAAAATGATATCGTTGCTTTTGTAAGCTATGATATTCACTTTGATAATATTGAAGCTACGGCACCATCTGTTGATAGTTTCTACCTGAAATATGATTCGGAGCAGGCAGCTCTTAAGATCTGCGCGGATATGTATACCGACCAGGAGATCTTGAGATTCATGAATCTTGTTTCCTACAGAGAACCGATTCGTTCGCTGCTTACGGATACTAACAACCGTCTTAGTGATGCGCTTGCAGGAAACAAAGACCTTAATAATTTATATATTCTGATGCAGTCCCTTACAGAGTCTGCAGATTATTCCGAAGAGACGGAAACGGAAAGTGTAACAGAAACAGAAACCACCGCCGAGAGCGAGAGTGAAAGTGAAACGGAGAGCACGGAGGGCTAATGTTTTATCCTCAGGAAGTGATCGATCAGGTCATAGATGCCAATAATATCGTGGATGTGATCGGAAGCTATGTAAAGCTTCAGAAAAAAGGTTCCACCTATTTTGGACTTTGCCCGTTTCACAACGAGAAAACGCCTTCCTTTTCTGTAACGGATAACGGTGCGAAACAGATGTATTACTGTTTCGGCTGTCATAAAGGCGGAAGCGTCTTAACCTTTATCATGAAATATGAAAACGCCAGCTATTTAGACGCATTAAAGATGCTGGCGGATAGGGCAGGAATTGCGCTTCCAAAGCCGGATCTTTCCAGAGAGGAAAGTGCAAGGGCGAAACGAAGAGAAGCAATCTTAGAGGTTAATAAGGAAGCTGCAAAGTATTTTTATCATCTGATGAAAAGCGAGCGCGGCGCAAAGGCTTATAACTATTTTAAAAACAGAGGCCTTACAGATGAGACGATCACAAGTTTTGGCCTTGGATATTCCGATAAATACAGAGATGACCTGTACCGCTATTTAAAGAGCAAAAACTTTTCGGACGATATTATTTCCGCATCCAAACTCTGTACGATCAAAGAAACTGATACGCATGACTATTTTTGGAACCGGGCAATGTTTCCGATTATGGATGTGAGGAATAAGGTCGTAGGATTTGGCGGAAGAGTCATGGGAGAAGGAGAACCAAAGTACCTCAATTCCCCGGAAAATGAATGCTTTAACAAAAGAAATACCTTATATGGTCTTCATGCGGCGAAACGTCATAAAGGAAAAGAATTGATCCTTGTGGAAGGATATATGGATGTGATCTCGCTTCATCAGGCAGGTTTTACGAATGCAGTCGCTTCTTTAGGTACTGCGCTGACAGATGGTCATGCCGGGATCCTGAGGAGATATACAGAGAATGTGATCATCTCTTATGATTCCGATACGGCCGGGCAGGATGCGGCATTAAGGGCAATTCCAAAACTTAGAGATGCCGGAATATCTGTAAAGATCGCGAACTTAACGCCTTATAAAGATCCGGACGAGCTGATCAAGGCAGAAGGCGCCGATGTATATAAAGAACGTCTTAAAAACGCCATGAACAGTGTGCTTTTTGAAATACATTGTATGCTGCCTTCCTATGATCTGAATGATCCGGATGAAAGTACAAGGTTTTTTAACGAGGTTGCAAAAAGACTCAGTTATTTTACCGATGGGATGGAGCAGGACAATTATGTCCGTGCCGTCTCAAAAGAATTTAACATCGATTATACGTTGCTGAAGGATAAGACAAAGCGTCTTGCCCTACGCAATGATAATATACCGAAATATGAACCGGTAAGACCGCTTCCTTTAAAGAAGGATGTAAGCAGCAAGGCTCTTTTGAGCTGTCAAAAGACCCTCCTTTCTTACCTGGCGCAGGACCCGTCATTATATGACAAAGTAAGTCAAGTACTTGACGAACATGATTTCACCCTGCCGCCGTGTGATGGGATCGCCGTAATGCTGTTTGAACAGCTTCGCAGGAGGAAGATCGATCCGGTAAGTATTATCAGCAGTTTTGAAGAACCTGAGATGCAGGAAGAAGCTGCCGCTGTTTTGGATCAGCGTACAGACAATGAAATTGAAGCAGATGAGAGGGAAAAACTCATCAACGAGTGTGTGATACGCATCAAAACAAACAGCATCGCAAAACAATTAGAAAATGAACAGGATCTTTCCAGGATGGTGGAACTCAAAAGAGCTGAGGAGCAGATCCAAAAAATCGATATTTTCGGGAGGAGCATTTAAATGCCAGCGAAAAAAGAAAAGAAAGAAACAGTAAAAGAAGTTAAGACTACAAAGAAGACGGCAGCAAAGGCAGCAGATAAGAAAGCTGCAGAGAAGAAGACAGCAGCGAAAAAGCCGGCGGAGAAAAAGACTGCGGCTAAGGCAACT